>NZ_JANSIC010000041.1:0-4240 GCF_047461955.1 Synechococcus sp. R55.7 | reverse complement strand
CTGCGGGCCACCGAGCCAGCAGGGATCCCTGCCGACATCCCCACCATCGATGGCTCAGGCTGGGTAGTGGGGCCGGGTTTGCTGGATCTGTATGCCCACAGCGGCGAGGGGGTTGGCAACGGTCGCGTAAGCGGTGCGGAGCACTTTCTGGCCCACAGTCGGGAAACCCTGACCTCTTTGGCTGCAGCGGCTTTGGCGGGAGGCTTTACCCAGGTGGGGCTTCTGCCCACCCCCCTTCCCGGAAGCGGCTTTTTTCCGGTGCTGGATCACCCGGAACACCTGAACCGCTACCCCCGCCAATTGGGGGATCCCCGCTGGCTGCCCTGGGCTGCCCTGAGCGTGGGTGGCCAAGGAGAAACTCCAACCCCCTGGGGAGAACTGGCGCAAGCGGGAGCAGTTGGCTTTGCAGAGGTTCAGCCACTGCGCTCCTTGGCTTTGGTGCGGCGGGCTCTGGAGTATTTGCGGCTGGGGAAGAAACCCCTGCTGCTCTGGGCCTGGGATCCCACCTTGGCCGGGCAAGGCAGCCTCTACGAAGGGATCTGGGCGCTGCGCCTAGGGCTGAAAGGGATCCCTGCCAGTGCCGAAACTGCCGCTCTGGCCCGTCTCTTGGAGGTGATCAGGAGCGTTCCTTCCCCTCCGCCTGTGCATATTATGCGCCTGAGCCAAGCCCGCAGCCTGGAGCTGATCCAACAGGCCCAAGCCGAAGGACTGCCGGTTACCGCCAGCGCCACTTGGATGCACCTGATCTTGTCCGAAGAGGCCGTCCTTGAGCATCGCTACGATCCCCACCTTCGTCTCCTGCCCCCTCTTCCCAGCGCCGGCGACCGGGAGGCTCTGATCGCCGGGATCCGTTCCGGCAGCCTGGGGATCGCGACGGATCACCACCCCTACACCCATGAAGAGAAAACCCTGCCCTTTGCCGATGCCCCGCCGGGGGCGATGGGCCTGGAGCTGGCTCTGCCGCTGCTGTGGCACCATTTGGTAGAAACGGGATCCCTGACGGCGCTGCAACTGTGGTCTGCCCTCAGCCTGTACCCGGCCCGCTGCCTAAACCTAGATCCGCCCACCCTTACCCCCCACAGCGACTGGGTGCTGTTTGATCCCACCCACCCCTGGACGGTTTCTGTTGCCACTCTCCACTCCCGATCGCCAGCGACTCCCTGGCTGGAGAAAACCCTGTGCGGCAAGGTGTTGCACACCCATGTCGAGGGGATCCCATCCCGCAGCTCTGCCCCTTGATCCCGAAGAAGGCCGACAAGACCTGTCCGGAGAAAGAGCCAATTCAAAGAGGGGGATCCCTTCCCGCCAGCAGGACGAGTCCTTAATTCAAAACTAATTCAAAACTCCCCGGCCAGAGCGGCTACACAACGCTCACACAGCTCTGGATGTTCGGCAAATTCCCCCACACGGGTGGAATAGTTCCAGCAGCGCACGCACTTTTGGCCGTCAGCCGGAAAAACAGAGACCTCCAAGCCTTGACCTGAGGTTTTCTCCAGTTCCACCTGTGAGGTGATGAACAAGTAGCGCAACTCGGCAGCCCGCTCCTGCAAAAGAGCGTATAGGCTGGGATCCGCTACCTTCAGGATTACCTTGGCCTCGGTGGAAGCGCCGATGGGCTTAAAGGACTCCGTCCCGCTAACGCGACCGGTACGGGCTTGTTCCAGAGCCTTGTTCACCTCTTGGCGCACCTCTCGCAGTTGCTCCCAAATGGCCGCCAACTGGGGATCCCGCCAGTGCTCCGGCAGCTTCATCCACCCCCCCTCAAACACCGAACGGGTGGGCTTGGGATAGGGCAGATGGCTCCAAATCTCTTCGGCCAGGTGGGAGAGAACGGGGGCGATGGCCTTGGCCAAGTTCTCCAGCAACAGGGAGAGCACCGTTTGACATTGGCGCCGCCGTAGACTTTGGGCATGGCTAATGTAGAGGCGATCCTTGGCAATATCCAGGTAAAAGTTGGAGAGATCCACCACACAAAAGTTCTGAATCGCCTGGAAAAAGCGGTAGAACTGATAGCTGGCAAAAGATTCGCCGATCTCGGATCCCACCTCGTGCAGGCGGTGCAAAATGTAGCGGTCTAGCTCCGTCAAGGCTTCAAAAGGAACGGCATCCTGAGTTGGATTGAAGTCGTAGAGGTTGCTCAGCAAAAAGCGAGCTGTGTTGCGGATTTTGCGATATACATCCGCCATTTGCCCAAGAATGGTCTTACCCAGCGGCACATCCCCGGAGTAGTCCACACTGGAGACCCATAGGCGCAGCACATCTGCCCCATAGGCGGGATCCGTCTGGGGATCTTTGCCGCCGTTGATTAACACCATCGGATCGATGACATTCCCCAGGGACTTGCTCATTTTCTGGCCCTTCTCGTCCAGCACAAACCCATGGGTGAGCACCGCTTTGTAGGGGGCATGGCCGTTGACGGCCACGGAGGTGAGCAAACTGGATTGGAACCAGCCTCGGTGTTGGTCGGAGCCTTCCAAATACAGATCCACCGGGTAGCCCAACCCCTGCGCCTTGGCCACTGCCGCCCAGGAGGAGCCGGAGTCAAACCACACGTCCATGGTGTCCATCCCTTTGCGGTAGGTGCGGCCATTGTGGCGGTACTTCTCCGGCAGCAACTCCTCCACCGGGCGCTTCCACCAGGCGTCGGATCCCTCTTGGGCGAAGATGGCCTTGATGTGGTCGAGGGTCTCGGCGGTG
The DNA here is from genome assembly GCF_047461955.1 of Synechococcus sp. R55.7. Classification (NCBI taxonomy): domain Bacteria; kingdom Bacillati; phylum Cyanobacteriota; class Cyanophyceae; order Synechococcales; family Synechococcaceae; genus Synechococcus; species Synechococcus sp. R55.7. Next base: position 1,543 of record NZ_JANSIC010000041.1, on the reverse strand, counting down.
AGCAGAACCTCGCCGGTTTCTTCGTCGTAAAAGACGGGGATGGGCACGCCCCAAGCCCGCTGGCGGGAAATACACCAATCCGAGCGCTCCGACACCATAGCAGTGATGCGGTTCTCCCCGATGGCCGGGATCCATTTCACGGTTTTAATGGCCTGCAGGGCCAGCTCCCGGAAGCCAGCTACAGACGCAAACCACTGCTCGGTGGCCCGGAAAATCGTTGGCTCTTTCGTGCGCCAGTCGTAGGGATATTTGTGGTTGTAGGGTTCTTCCTTGAGCAAAGCCCCCGCAGCCTGTAGAGCCTGGATCACGGCAGCATTGCCGCTGGTCTCCGGCTTCTTGGAGAGCACATCCAACCCGACGAACTGGGATCCGGCCTCGGCGGTAAATCTCCCCTGATCGTCCACAGGGCTGAGAATGGGCAGACCGTACTTTTGGCCGGTTTTAAAGTCATCTTCCCCATGCCCCGGAGCCGTGTGCACAATGCCGGTGCCCGACTCGGTGGTGACGTAGTCCCCCAACACGCAGAGGCTGGTGCGGTCGAAGAGGGGGTGCCGTCCTTGACTGTATTCCAGGGCGGATCCCGGCAGGGTGGCCTTGATCTCCAGAGGCGTCTCCAGAACCTTCTCCAGCCGCTCCCGCAGATCGGCGGCGATCAACAGCAGGCCGAAGCGGGGAGACTCCACCACTGCATAGGTGAGCTTGGGGTTAAAGCAGAGAGCCAGGTTGGCCGGGATCGTCCAAGGGGTGGTGGTCCAGATGGCTGCCCGCAGGCCCGGCATGAAAGGCTCCAAAACCGGCTGCGCCGCCGGACTCAGGCTCTGTAGCGGAAAGGCCACGTAGATGCTGGGGGAGATGTGGTTGTCAGGGTACTCCAGCTCCGCTTCCGCCAGAGCCGTCTGGGAGCTGGGGCTCCAGTGGACGGGTTTGAGGCCGCGGTAGATGTAGCCCTTGAGGGCCATTTGTCCAAACACCTCAATCTGTGCGGCTTCGTACTCCGGCGACAGCGTCAGGTAGGGCCGATCCCAGGATCCCCATACCCCCAGGCGCTGAAAACTGGCCCGCTGCACATCAACGTAGTGCAGGGCGTACTCCTTGGCTTTTTGTCGCAGCTGCAGAGGGGTGAGGTTTTCCCGCTCCTGCGGAGTGAGGCTTTGCAACACTTTCAGTTCGATGGGCAGGCCGTGGCAATCCCAGCCGGGCACGTAGCGCACCTTGCGCCCTTGCAAGATGTGGTACTTGTTCACAATGTCCTTGAGGATCTTGTTGAGGGTGGTGCCCATGTGGATATCGCCATTGGCGTAGGGCGGTCCATCGTGCAGGACAAAGGGATCCCCAGGATTGTGGTCGGCAAGGCGCTGGTAGATTTGCTCTTCCTGCCAAAAGGCTTGAATGGCGGGTTCTCTCTTGGCGGCCTCTGCCCGCATGGGAAACTGAGTTTGGGGCAGGTTGAGGGTACTTTTGTAGTCCACGGCAACTCGAGCAACCTAAAGGGCGTCTCTCTATCCTACGCTGTCGCCTCATCCTCAGCAGTCCATCCCTCACC
>NZ_JANSIC010000040.1:11345-14063 GCF_047461955.1 Synechococcus sp. R55.7 | reverse complement strand
CTCTGCTGTTATTGCAGGCGGGAATAAGGGCGGGGATAGGGCTTGCGCATCTGTCGAGCCAGGTACACCTGAAAGGTTTGCGCCACCGCCCCTGCCCGCACCAGGGGAACCTCGGCCACAGGCTCGATTTGGGCAAAGTAGTCGCCATAGGTGGCTGGGATCCCTGCCCTCGGCTGGAACAGCTTGGAAGTGATGAGCAGCCCATCCTGCCCCAGCCAATCCTGCGGCTGCGACCAAAAGGCAAAGCCCCGCAAATCTGCATCCAGGCAGGTCAGAGGCTTGTCCGTCAGCGGAGCCAGGGCCATGGCGATCTGACCGCCCAAAAAATAGACATTGGTAAAAACGAACTCTGCCTCCTCAAGGGCTTGAGCCAGGTGGGGATCCGTCCGAAACCGCTGCCGCAACTGCTCAATTTCAATGAGCTGAGTAGAGGGATCCTGCTCCACGGGCCACAGCCCCAGCCCGCCAGGAGCCTGCAGCAGGCCATAGCGCACATGGGCCAGCCCCACCCCCACCACCAAACTGACCATCACTGCCGTCCCCACTAAGGTTCGCTTCGCTCCCGGCCACCGTTCCCAGAAGGATCCCAGCAGCAGCGTCAGCACCCAAAACCCCGGCATGGGCCAGGTGGGCAAGATGGGCCGGTAGCCTCCCATCAAGGTAAAGGCCAACACCAGCGGTAATCCACAGGCCAGGATCAAAAGGTGCTTGAGCTCTTCATCCGTCAGCCGCATCCCGCGGAGAATCTGCAGGGCCACCCGACCCGTCCCTGCCAAACTCGCCCACCACAAAGGGATCCCCAAGCTGGGGAACAGGTAAAAGATTTCAGAAAGGATCGTCAGCCCCAGCGCTTGCAGTTGATACCCTGCCTCCGGCACCGCCCGCCCCGCCTGAAAGCGAAAGGAGACCCAATCCTGCTGGGCGTTCCAGATCAGCACCGGGCTGAAGGCCAGCACAAAACCCAGCACCGCCAGCACCGTCCAGCCCGACCTCAAGGCACAGCGATGAACTGGGCTGAGCAGACAAAAGAGTACCAGGCCGAACCCCAAAGCCAAGCCGTGGTACTTCCCCAAGCAGGCCAGCCCCACCAAGAGACCTATGAGCGCTAGCCTAGGCCCTGGCCGATAGCGAGCCGCCCCATAGACTCCCAATTTCCCCTGCCCCAAAGGCACCGGAAAAAACTCCTGAGCGGCCACCCATAGGGTTGCTGCCGTAAAAAAGACCAGCGGACTATCCGGCAGGGTCAGCACCCCAAACCCAATCCAAAGGATGGGTGCGATGCTGATGGCCGCCAAGCTGATCAGTCCCGCCCGAACAGAGAAAAGGCGCGCTCCGGTGTAGTAGAGGAATAGGGAAGAGCCACAATACAGCAGCAGGGATCCCAGTCGAATAGAAAAAGCCGACACCTGGCCGGTCAAGGCAGGCCCCAAGCCCGTTGTCCAGGCCACCAGCGGCGGATGGTCAAAATAGCTCCAATCCAGATGGCGGGTGTAGAGGTAGTAGTAGGCTTCGTCAAAGCCCGGCGGCAAAAGGGCAGCCACCAGGCCCCGCATGAACAAGCCCAACCCCAGGATTAGCCAAACCGCTCTAGGCAATGGAGGGGCTCCCTTTTGGCAAATCGACAGATCTAACTTACCTTTAACACCCTCCGGGTCTACGTCCCTTTAGCAATCTGAGCAATCCGATTTTTTTTGTCTCCAGCAAAATGACCGGACACCCCAAAAATTGACCCAGCTTCTCGGCCTCTGCCCGCGCCTCTGATTCACCGCCACTGGAGATGGATAGCAAAGGCTTCTGTGATTGCAATGTCACCTCTACCGAAAAGCTAGTATCGCCATCAGAATCTGTCCTGGCCTGAACCGTGACCTGCTGCACATCTCGGAAGGAATAGGTTTTCTGCCCTCGCGATCCAAAAGGAGTGAGGTACTCCTCCTGGATTTGGTACAGGGAGCTGTCCAAAGTCACGCGGCGGCGCCACAAAGGCGATATCAGCATAGAAACCCCTATCAAAAGAAATGGCAATAGAAATGGCAATAAGATGAGGGAAAACAAGATCACAATCACTAAATCTCCTAAGACGAACTCATCGCTATCTACCAAGAGCTGACTCTCTGTGCCGTTCACAAAAGACTGAATGCGCCTTGCCAGTTCCTGAGCCTCACTCTCACTGAAAGCCGACCAGGCTTTCCTTTCTCCTGCAGGAGTTTTCAGCGTGACATAGTAGTAGGTTGTTCTGTGTCCATATCCATCTTCATCTGTCTTGATTTCCTTGATTTCGGTTCTGGTTCCAGCCCCTCTCACGTCCTTGTAGAGTTTAGTCGTACTTGGCAAAGGCAGCAACGGCTGGAAAAACACTTCGCAGTTAACCGCAGACTGGGCAACTCGAAAGCAGGTGAAGTGGCGATCGCCTTGGTGCAACCAAAGTAAAGTCAAGACAGATAGAGGAATGAAGACAACAGATAGAAAGGCAAGAAGTAGCCGAAAAGATAAATCCTTGGGAGGCTCTTGGTACACGCGCTTGTTGTGGCTCTCCTCCACGCATTTCATAGACTTAACTCCAAGAAAGCCGGATTTGCTCAGTTATAACTTGCTAGTCTGTTGGTCGTCTGTTTCCGAGAATACGAAGCGTTTAAAAAATTATGAAAAGCAGTAAGTCCTCCGGTTTTCGCTGTGCTGTATTCAACTTCCCCTCTCTCCAACCAGGAGCGGAAATTGAGT
>NZ_JANSIC010000040.1:7799-11245 GCF_047461955.1 Synechococcus sp. R55.7 | reverse complement strand
AAGCTGTGGGGTGGCATAACAGAGGGATGAGGGTCAAACTAGCGGTGGTGCCCATGTGAGGATTGCAATGGAAGGCAGACCTAGGGCTAGGGTAGGGCGGCCTGTGCCGAAATCTCTGGAGACAAGGCAAAATGGCCGGCAACTTGCTCAACGGCGCCGACGCAGAGGTTCTTGGATCCCTTCACCGCGAAGCTCTAGGCAGTGGGGAACAGCGCTGGGATGGCTCTTGGGGGAGCGGATCCCGACGGCCCGCCAGCTTGACTTTCGCGCCGGCATGACCGGACTGGCTTTGATCATCGCCCTATTTGTAACAGGAGCACGTCTGGTTTATTTGCAACATCAACAGGCACCCCTATTGCAGCAGCGAGCCGAAGCCCAGCAGCGAGCCCAGCTAAGACCTTTCATTCCTCGTCGCTCAATTGTGGATCGTCATTCTATTGCCAAGCAGCAGGCAGAATTGCTGGCCGTAGATCGCCCCGTCTATACTCTCTGGGCCCATCCCCGCCTCTTTGGCAAACGCACTCCAGAGGAAATTGCCACCGCTCTTGCTCCCCTGTTGCGGCGTCCAGTAGAGCAACTGGCGCAGCGGCTATCGGCCAATCAGGCAGTGCGGGTGGAGCGCTGGGTATCCCAGGAGGTGGCGGATCAAATTCAGGCTCTGCATCTGGATGGCCTGGAGCTGGTGAGCGAGCGGCAACGCGTTTACCCCCAAAAAGAGATGGCCGCCGAGGTGGTGGGCTATGTGGATCTGGATCATCAGGGCCAAGCGGGAGTGGAATATTCCCGGCAAGAGCTGCTGGAGCGTACTGTTCAGCCTGTTACCATTCCTCGCGATGGCTACGGACGACTGTTGGCTGCAGAGGTACCGGAAGGGCTGCTGCAATCTGGCGAGACGGTGCTGCAACTTACCCTAGACATGCGTCTGCAAAGAGCTGCCCGCGCTGCCCTGAAAGTGCAACTGCAACGGTTTCGAGCCCTGCGGGGCACGGTGATCATATTGCAGCCCCACACGGGAGAGATTTTGGCTCTGGTGAGCGAGCCCACCTATGACCCCAACCGCTACTTTGAGTATGACCCCGGTCTTTTTCGCAACTGGGCCGTAACGGATTTGTATGAGCCGGGATCCACCTTCAAGCCCATCAACATTGCCATTGGGTTGGATGCTGGAGCCTTCAGGGCAGATGAGCGGGTCTATGACGAGGGTCGGATTCTCATCGGTCAGTGGCCCATTCAAAATTACGACTACCACCAGCGAGGGGCCCATGGCTGGATGAGCGTCACGGATATCCTGCGGCAATCCAGCAATGTGGGTATGGTACACCTGATGCGCAAGCTGGATCCCCGCCAGTACTACAATGCCTTGGTGCGGCTGGGGTTCAACGAGCGCAGTGGCGTGGATTTGCCCTTTGAGCCGGCCAGCCGTTTGAAACCGCTGCGACAGTTTGTTACGGTGCCGGTGGAGCGGGCCACTGTCGCTTTCGGCCAGGGGCTGGCCCTCACTCCTCTACAGTTGGCTGCCATGCATTGCATCATTGCCAACGGCGGACTGAAAGTGCAGCCCCATGTGGTGCGAGGCTTGGTGGAAAAGGATACGGATACTCTGGTTTGGGGATCCCCGCAGCCGCAGCCGGTGCGGGTACTATCCGAGCAAGCCACGCTGGCAGTGCGTATCCAAATGCGGGATGTGGTGGACTTTGGCACGGGGCAATCGGCCAAGATCGAGGGGTATGAGATCGGCGGCAAAACCGGCACTGCCCAGAAAGCCGGGCCACGGGGGGGCTATTTGCCCGGCAAGCGCATCACCAGTTTTGTGGGCTACTTCCCGGCCATTCGCCCGAATTACGTGATCTTGGCGGTGATCGACGAGCCCCAGGGGGAAGATGCCTTCGGCTCGACGACGGCTGCTCCCGTTGTTCGCTCGGTGATCCAGGAGATCATCGCCCTAGAGGGGATCCGCCCCAACTCTACTTAGCGCAGCCATAGGAACAAGGGGCGAAGGTGGATGCCAAAGGGGGCCCAGACAGTGAGGAAATGAGCGAAATGCCCATACCTCCGGATTGGCTCTTCCTGGAAAAAGCCATACTCAAGACTGGCCACCCACAGAGTCCGACTTAACCTCTGCACTCCTCCAGCTCAGCTTGGAGTTGAGGTAGAAGTTCCAGAATACAACAATACCGATGGCAATTAAGTTGGCCAATAGATAATGAATGCCCAAGCGCTCGCTCAGCAAGGTCACCAGTGAAGTGTTGAGAACCAAGCCAATTAAGCAGATAACGTTAAACTTCGCCAACCGCTTCAGGCGATTCCAGGGCCCCGGCTGCAAGCGGGTCACATGGCGAAAAGTCCACAGGTCGTTCCAGAGGAAGTTATTGAGAATGGCCACCTCCGAAGCAACCAGCTTACTGGTTATGAGATCCCATCCTAAGTTGGTGGGATCGTGCAAAACATAGAGCAAAGCCATGTCCACCAAGGTGCCGGATAGGCCAACCGTGCTGAAGCGCAAAAAGGATCCCACCTGCCCTAGCGAAAAGCGCAGCACCATCAGGTGGTGGAGATATTGGAGACAAGTTTGCAGTTGGATTTTGCTCTCCCCGTTTTGGCGCTCCTGAAAGATGTAGCCGACTTCAGCAATGGTTTTCACCCGGCCCCGCGCCAGCACCTCGATCAGCAGCTTGTAACCCTTGGGGTTGAGCGGGATCCCGGCAATGGCTTGGCGTCTGACCAGAAACAGTCCGCTCAACGGATCGGAAACACGGCTGAAAACTCCCGGCAGCAGAACCAGCCCAATCCATTGGGCCCCGCGGGAGACAATGCGCCGGCCCAGGCTCCAGTGGCTCACCCCTCCCGATGGTGCATAGCGGCTGCCCACCACCAAATCTGCCCCTTTCTGGATGAGCGGCCACAATTTGAGGACAATCTCCGGCGGATGCTGCAAATCCCCATCCATAACCCCCAACACCTCGCCGCGGGCAGCTTGCCATCCCCGCAGCACGGCAGTGGCCAGGCCTCGTTCGTGGTGGCGACAAATGACTTGCAGTTGAGGGAATTCTTTTTGCAATCCTTGGGCCACTTTGGCAGTGTAATCGGGGCTATTGTCATCCACCACAATCAACTCATAGCTTCCAGGCAGAATCGTGTCTAGGTGGGCACACAACTGCCGGATCAGGCTGCAGATACTGGAGGCTTCGTTGTAGGTGGGAATGACCAGCGACAGTTGGACAGGGCTGGACTGAGACAGAGGTGGAATCTGAAAAGGAGCTGCAGAAGCTTTGGGATCGGCAGAGGAAGTAGGAGCTCCATGAAGCATTCAGCAGGCCATCCAAAAACAATAAAACAAAAATCCTCCCCCTAGGGCTGCAAATCCTAGGACTGCCTTGGTTCACATTGGGTCCACAGAACGATCCCCTATCGTACTGATCGATGAGCCGCAGGGCTAGACCTTTCTC
>NZ_JANSIC010000040.1:4808-7699 GCF_047461955.1 Synechococcus sp. R55.7 | reverse complement strand
TGGCTAAGGGGATCCCGTAGAGGGGCTCATCAACACCGGGATCTGGGCCTGAGCAGAGGCAGTCTCAGGCAGCGAGGGGGCAGGGGTGAAACTGGGGTAGGGGATGCGCTCGTGGTTGGATTCCCGCCAGACCTCCACGAAAGCGTCTGCCACCACCTCCAAATCCTCCAGCGTCAGCCCACTATCAACCAACTGGCCATCTTGCCAACGGGCCTGGGCAATTTTGCGGACAACAGCTTTTGCCCGCTCGACCACATCGGGGCCGAAGCCATCGCTCAGAGTCATGCTGCGCAGGGCGGCTTCACAGGCATCGGCCATCATCACCACCCCCGTCTCCTTGCTCTGGGGGATCGGGCCATCGTAGCGGAACGGCTCTTCGGGTACGGGCTGACCCCCGGCTTTCATCTGGGCTTGATGGTAGAAATAGGCAATCAGGATCGTCCCCTGGTGCTCAGGGATAAACGCCTGGACGGCGGTAGGCAGATTATATTGCTTGGCCAGGCGCAAGCCATCGCTGACGTGGGCCTTGATAATCTGAGCACTGCGATAGGGATCGTCCAGTTGGGTGTGGGGGTTGAGGCTGCCCATCTGGTTCTCGATGAAGTAGCGGGCCTGCAGCATCTTGCCGATGTCGTGGTAAAGAGTGCCGGTGCGCACCAGCTCCACGTTGAGGTTCAGCTTCTGGGCAGCCCGTTCTGCCAAAGTGGCCACAAGCAGAGTGTGCTGGAAGGTGCCGGGGGCCTCTGCAGCCAGCCGCCGCAGCAGCGTGCGATTGGGATTGCTCAACTCGATCAGACGAATGGGGGTGGCTAAGTCAAATAGGCGCTCCAGGTAGGGGCTGGCTCCCAGGGCAACAATGCTCCATCCCAAGCTGGTTCCCCCTGCCAAAGCCATGGCCAACAGGTCGATGCCACCGGTGGTGGCCAAGCTAACCGCCCCGTAGGCCAGCATCTGCACCGCTGCCGCTCCTCCTCCCAACAAGGCCAGCTCTTCGCGGGAACGGGAACGCCCGGCCAGGGCAGAGGCCACCACGCTGCCGGAGAGCAAGGGTACAAGGGTGAGCAGGTTGACAGGGGAGACCAAGGGCAAAAACAGCGCCTGGCCTACCACCACCACCAAGCCCAGCCCTGCCCCGTAAAAACTGCCCAGCAACAGCCCCACTGCCGGCAGGGAGCTGAACTCCAGCTTGAACAAGGCCGCCAAAAGGGGAGCGGTCAGGGAAACTATGAGGATCAACACCCGATCCCGGCGGCGCAACCCTGGCCGCAAGCGTTGCTGCAGAGGCACAAAGACAGCCAGGCCCAGGCCCATCACGCCGGCCACCCCCACCAAGCCCCAGACGTTGATCCCGCGCTGGGTGAGCCCAAAGTGGTCCAAGATGAGAAAAATTTCGGGAGTGATGAGCTGATCTGCTCGCACGATCACCTGGTTCTCGGCAACCGAGATCAGAACCGGCTCGACTTTTTCCAGCTCGGCGCGGATGCGCTGCTCGGTGCGCTGGGGATCCACCTCCACATTGGGAATGAGCACCTGCTGCAGCCACTGATAGACCAGCCCTTGCAGCTCCTGTCGTTGGGCAGCATTGCCCGGAAACATCAAATCGTCCAGTTGGGCTTGGATCCCTTCGGCGCGAACTTCGCGGGGCAGGCCATCCACAATCCCTATCTTCTGCAGGCGCTCTAAGACCCGCCGGCTCAAGGTTTGCAAATGCTGCCAATCCGCATCTGCCAAGTTGAGAACGGTGGCCGGAACAGGAGGGGTGAGCTGCTCCAGAGCCGGCAAAGCTGCCCGATAGCGCTGCTGCGCCGCTTCCACCTGGGCAATTAGCTGAGTATAGGGATCCGTCGCCGCCATCTGGGTGGCCGATCCGTCCAACCAGACCCGCTGCCAAACCTCGACAAGCTCTTGCTTGGCCCGCTGCTCCGGAGGAAGCTGCTCCGGTCGCCCCAAAGAAGGCTCTTCCAAAGGAGATGGGGTGGCTCCGCGGATGGCCTCTTGTCGGACGCGAGCCTGGAAGGGTTCCCACTCCTCTGGGGAAAGCTGGCGCAGATAGATCTGCGTTGGCAGAGACAGCAACTGGACAGAAACATAGGGCAGAGAACCTGCCTCTTGGCGGATGGCCTCCACCTCAGCCAGGAGAGCCTCCAGATTTTGCCGCATGCTGTCGTTGGCGGTGCTGTTGATTTTAAGGGCCTGCGCCACCCGCCGCCGCGCCTCAGCTTGTCGGGCCTGGGTAGCCTCCACATCTTCGATCTCCGCCGCAGCAGGGGCGAGAAACGTCTGCGGGGAGCGGCTGCCGACGGTCAGTTGTGGTTCGTTGTAGTAGCGGATCCCGTGGACGGCAGTGAGGGAGAGAAGCGCGAGGGCATAGCCGGCAATCCGCTCCGAAAGGGGGGGCCTGCTCTTTCGAGGGGAAGCTGCCTGGCGTCGCCGAGTCCAGTGTTCCGCGTTCGCGTCGGTGGCGCGAAGGGCTTTGGGCGTGAGCGGGTTTTTCATGGATTGGCCTGGCAGCGTCTTTCTCTTTTCTATCCCCTTTTGGCCGGGTAGCCCAGGAAGAGGATCTCAATCGCCAATGGTAATCTGCCCAATCATGCCCGCCTCAGCGTGGCCGGGGATGGTGCAAACCAGAGAATAGACCCCAGATTTCAGAGGAATAAATTGCCACTCCACCGAAGCGCCTGGCTTCAGCTCCAGTTCTCGGATCTGGCCCTTAATTTCCACGCCGGCCACTTCCAACTTACGGGTCCAAACGGCATCGGCAAAATCTTTGGCGCTGAAATAATGTTTCAATTGGCTGGGGTTGCTCAGGCGAAGACGGTAGAGGCTGCCGTTGCGAAAAGACAGTTCCTTGGGCACAAACACCAACTGATTGTCGGCAGTACCCAACTCAA
>NZ_JANSIC010000040.1:0-4708 GCF_047461955.1 Synechococcus sp. R55.7 | reverse complement strand
ATTTCAAGGGCTACCGCAGCGGCGTAGCCACCGGCAACCCGAAGGGGTAGGGTTACCCAGCAAGAGTCCCCGTCCAAAGCTCTGGAGCCGGCCAGACCCCTGCCTGTTCCCTTCAGGAGCGCCTCCTTTTGTGTCCACATTTGAAAGAAAAGGGCATCCCGCTCTGGAGCTGGACAGCTGGCCAAACGGCCCTGCTCAGCAGCCGAAAAATAGCGTTGGGCGATGCGCTGCCAGCGGAGCACAGGTCGAACCCATTCCAGATCCACTCCAATGCGGTATTGCCATCTCAGGCCGATCAGGACGCGCTCGTGGGAGTGGCTGAGGTTAAACTGCAGCGGCAGGGGTGGATCCCGCCAGTAGGGTTTGCCGGTAGAACTGTGGTCGAGGGGGATCCCCTGGGGCGGAATGCCGCTGTAGCGGCTAAGCAAGCTCCGCAACCCAAGACGACCGGCCAGAAAGCGGCGCCGATCTGCCGGCAGTTGTAAACGCTCTGCCCGCCGACATTCTTCAGGGGAAAGAAGGCCGAGCTGGGGGAGCAACTTCTCCAACGGGGGGACTGTCTGCAGCCAAAGATGCACCTCTGACTTTCCCGACAACGGCTGCAGGGATCCCCCTGTGGCGACTGCTACCTCGCTGAAGTTGGATCCAGACAACTCTGAAAACTGAGGATAGGGTAACATGGCCTTGAATTGGTGGAGTTGGCAACACCACCCAGACAGTACACCCTTTCTTGTACGCGCTCGCGAGGCCTGGTCTGACCTGATGCCCTCCTTCCACTATCCCCCCCGTCCTGACCGTGTCCGCGCAGCTCGTCAGCAGGCTATTCGTCAGGGGATCCTCTGGCTGTTGTTGGGGTTCACGGCTGTGTTGGCGGGTTCTGCCGGTGCCCTCCTGGCCGTGATGTTGCCCCGTCAGGTGATCCCAACTTCCCTCACACCTGCAGAACAAGAAGCCTTCCGTCCTGATGCCTTACGGGCTGCGGCTCTGGATCGCTCGTTGCATATCCTCATTCTCGGCACGGACAACCCGGATCCCACCCTGCCCTTGCCCACAGAGCGAGATCGCTTCCACACCCGCAGCGACACCATTCTCTTGGCCCGCTTTGATCCCCAGGCGCGGCGGATTACCGTTTTGTCCATCCCCCGCGACACTCGTGTGCGCTTGCCTGGCTTTGGTGTGGCCAAGATCAATGCTGCCAACTTGGCAGGGGGCCCGGCGCTGACGGCTCAGGTGGTCAGCCACTTGATGGGTGGGATCCCGATTGACCGCTACATTCGCCTCAATACCGACGCTCTGGAAGAGCTGATCGACGCGGTGGGCGGCGTGGAAATCTACGTGCCGGAACCGATGCAATACGTGGATCACACCCAGCAGTTGTTTATCCACCTGGAACCCGGCTGGCAACGCCTCAACGGGGAACAAGCCCACCACTTTGCCCGCTTTCGCCGCGATCACCTGGGATTGGGGGATATCGGTCGGGTGCAACGGCAACAGGAATTGCTGCGGGCCCTGAGCCGGGAACTGCTCTCCCCTGCTGTCTGGCCGCGGATCCCAAAGATTTTGCAGGTTATCCGCACCAACCTCGATACCAACCTCACCTGGGAAGAGGTTCTGAGCTTGGCCAAGTTTGTCCTCACCTCTGGGGGCGATCGCATCGACCTGGTGCTGCTGCCGGGCCGCTTCAGTCAGCCGGGAGAATTCTCCACCAGCTACTGGCTGCCGGATCCAGCCGGGATCCGACGGGTGGCCGTCTCCCACTTTGGCCTGGAGGCAGAGGTAGCCCGCATTCCTCCACACCGCCTGCGCATAGCCGTGCAAAACGCAACCGGAGAGCCGGGGATGGCCCGCCGTATGGTGCAAGAATTGGTGAGGCAAGGATACGTCCATGCTTTTGCTGTGGAAGACAGCACCCAGGTGCTGCAGCAAACGGAGATCCTCGCCCAGAGCGGGGATCGGGAGGGGGCTAAACAGATCCGCGCCGCCATTGGCCTGGGAGAAGTGCGGGTAGAATCTACTGGCGTTCTCAACTCCGATGTCACCATTCGAGTCGGCCAAGATTGGGCTCAACAGTTGGCTTTGGATGAAGCACTCCGCGCCGCTGACGCCAACGGCCAAACCCAAGCTCCGCCCGGAGCAGCTCAGCTCTAGAGAGCCGGTTCGGTTGCGAGTGCGGATTTCCGAAAAAGAGCCTGCTTGTCGGGGACTTTTCGGTCTCTGTAGATTAGCACTGAGCTTGTTTGAGTGCTGAGCCACCTATGACCGTGCTGGAACAGGGATCCATCACCATCCACACCGAGAACATTTTTCCCATCATCAAGCAGTCTCTCTACTCGGATCGAGAGATCTTCTTGCGGGAGCTGATCTCCAATGCTGCTGATGCCATCACCAAGCTGAAGATGGCCAGCCTTGCCGGCGAAGTGGCAGATCTCCCAGAGCCGGAGATTACGATTGCCCTCAACAAGGAGGCCAAGACCTTAGCGGTGGCCGATAACGGCATTGGCATGACTGCCGAGGAAGTGAAAAAATACATCAACCAGGTGGCTTTTTCCAGCGCTGAAGAGTTCATTCAAAAGTACAAGGGCAAAGACGCAGAGCAAGCAATCATTGGCCACTTTGGTCTAGGATTCTACTCCTCTTTTATGGTGTCGCAGCGGGTGGAGATCGACACCCTCTCCTATCGGCCCGGCAGCACGCCGGTGAAGTGGGCTTGTGACGGCACCACTACTTTTACCCTCTCCGATTCTGAGCGCTCCAGCATCGGCACCACCGTTACCCTTTACATCACCCCCGAAAACGAAGAATACCTGGAGCCAAGCCGCATTCGGGAATTGGTTCGTAAATACTGCGATTTCATCCCCGTTCCCATCAAGTTAAACGGGGAAGTGATCAACAAGCAAAAGCCCCTGTGGAGAACCTCACCTTCCGAACTCAAAGATGAGGATTACCTAGAGTTTTATCGCTACCTCTATCCCTTTCAAGAGGATCCCCATTTCTGGGTGCACATCAACACCGACTATCCCTTCATCGTGCAAGGGATCCTCTATTTTCCCAAGTTGCGCCCGGATATTGATCCCACCAAGGGTCAAGTCAAGCTGTTCTGCAACCAAGTCTTTGTCCAAGATAACTGTGAGGAAGTTATCCCCAAGTTCCTCCTACCTCTGCGGGGGGCCATCGACAGTCCGGATATTCCCCTCAACGTCTCTCGCAGCTTCTTGCAAAATGACCGCACCGTAAGACGCATTGGGGATCACGTTGCCAAAAAGGTGGCGGATCGTCTCAATGAACTGTACAGGGAAGATTACGAAAAATACGTCAAGGTCTGGCCCGACATCAGCCTCTTTATGAAGTTTGGGGCGATGAACAACGACAAGTTCTTTGCCCAGATTAAGGATATTCTCATTTTCCGAGTGGCCGGATCCCCTGCTGACAAACCCGAATATGTGACCCTGAAAGCGTACCTGGAGCGCACCCGCGACAAGCAAAACAAGCGAGTTTACTACGCCACCGATGAGGCTGCCCAGAGTGCCTACATCGATCTCCACCGCTCTCAAGGACTGGAAGTGATCATGCTGGATAGCTGGATCGACAGCCACTTCAGCAGCTTTTTGGAGCGGGAATACAAAGAAGAAGGGATCCAATTTAAGCGGGTGGACTCTGAGCTGGACGAAACGCTGGTGGATAAAGACAAAGCCGCCGAAATTGTGGATCCGGTCACGCAAAAAACCCGCAGCCAAAAGTTGATCGATCTCTTCCGACAAGCCCTGGGCAAAGACAAGTTGCAGATCCAAGCAGAAGCCCTTAAATCGGAGTCGGTTCCGGCCATGATCTTGCTGCCGGAGACGCTGCGGCGCCTGCAGGAGCTCAACGCCGTCATCCAGCAAAAGCCGCTGGAGTTTCTGGAAGAGCACACCCTGGTTCTGAACACGGCCCATCCCCTCATCCAAAACCTGCAATCTCTTGCCGATCAGGGTCGGGATCCCGACTTGGTTCACCTCATCTGCAATCACATCTACGATCTGGCTTTGATTACCCAGAAAAGCTTTGACCCGGCAGCCGTGCGGGCCTTTGTGCAGCGTTCCAACGAAGTGCTGACTCGCCTCACCCGCCGTCAATAAGCAGCGCTGTCCAGGGTAGACTGCAGGGCTTCCGCTCCACCGGGCAGAGACGGACGGGATCCGGCCCCGTTGCCGCTGTGGCCGTAGCTGCCTTGGAGCAGGGGGGCAACTTGGCGCATCAGCGTCGCCATCTCCAGGGCACTCATGGCGTATTCCCAACCTTTGTTGCTCTTGACCCCGGCCCGCTCCAGAGCCTGCTGCAGGGTATCGGCGGTGATGATCCCGAAAATAACCGGCACTCCGGTACGAAATCCTGCCGCCGCAATGCCTTTGGAGACCTCCGCCGCCACATAGTCGAAGTGGGGAGTTTGCCCGCGAATCACTGCCCCCAGGCAGATGATGGCGTCATAACGGCGAGATTGGGCCAGTTGGTGGGCCAGCAAAGGCACCTCAAAACTGCCGGGCACCCAGTAGTAGTCCACCTGCTTGCTCTCCGGGCCGACATCCACACCATGCCGCTTCAGCGCGTCCTGGCACCCTTCTAACAATTTGCCGGTGATTAGGTCGTTAAACCGACCGATGACGATGGCTAGACGCAGATCCTCCGTCTGAACAAAATTGCCCTCGTAAACTGCCATCTACGCTGCTCCAGA
>NZ_JANSIC010000039.1:0-14308 GCF_047461955.1 Synechococcus sp. R55.7 | reverse complement strand
GGGCTGCGCTTTCTGGTCTTTGACGAGCTGCACACCTACCGGGGTCGGCAAGGGGCGGATGTGGCCATGCTGGTTCGCCGCCTAAAAGGACGCTGTGGGGCCAAGAACTTGGTGCATATTGGCACCAGCGCCACCATGATCTCCCGACCAGAAGCCGACGCCCAGGAGCGCCGCCAGACTGTAGCCGCCTTTGCCAGCCGCTTTTTCGGCCATCCCTTTGGGCCGGAGCACGTCATTGAGGAAACCCTGGCCCCCCTCACCGAGGGCGGCCCACCCACGGTGGCAGAGCTGAAGAGCGCCCTGGACTTGCCTTGGCCTACAAACCAGGCCGATCTGCGCCGCCATCCCCTGATGCGCTGGCTAGAGTATGAGCTGGGCCTGGAGCAAAGTCCCGATGGCAGCTTCAGGCGCCGCGTGCCCAGGAAGCTTTCCAAGGTAGCCGCCCAACTGGCAGAGCTGACCAGCACTACCCCTGAGAGCTGCACCGAGTCCCTACGCCAGTTTCTGGCCCACGCCAGCAGCCTGCGGGAGGGCTCTAGCCGCGGCCCGGCCTTGAAGTTGCACCAGTTTATCTCCCAGGGCCGCACCCTCTATGCCACCCTGGAAAGTCGGGACAAGCGGCAGTTTTCCCTGGAAGGACAAGTGCAAGCAGGGGAAGGAAAGCTGTTTTTCCCCGTCAAGTTCTGCCGCCACTGTGGCCAGGACTACTACCACGTCCTCAGGTCAAAGACTCACTTCCTGCCCTATCCTCTGGGGGAAGAGGTTGAGGAAGGCGAAGACCAGCAGGCCGGCTACCTCAGCTTGGATCCCATTGACAACGAGTGGTCGCCAGAGCAGATCCCGGAAGATTGGTACACCCCTGAAAACCGGCTCAAACCCCACTGGAAAAAGCGCGTCCCCCAAGCAGTTTGGGTACGCCCGGACGGCTCCTTTTCCGAGGTGCCTCAGGCAGAGGCCCAGAAGCTGTGGTGGCAGCCCCAGCCCTTTTCTCTTTGCCTAGCTTGCGGCGAGTACTACAGTGGGCGGGAGCGGGAGTTCGCCAAGCTGGCTTCCCTCTCCAGCGAAGGCCGCTCCAGCGCCACCACCATTCTGGCCACTTCTCTGCTGCGCCATGCCGCTCAGACGGGTGCAGCCCGCGGCAAGCTGCTCACCTTTACCGACAACCGCCAGGATGCCTCCTTGCAGGCCGGCCACTTCAACGACTTTGTCCACGTGGCCCTTTTGCGGGCCGCGCTCTATGCTGCCCTGCAGGAGAAAAAAGAGCTGGACTTCTCAGAGGTAGCCCCGGCAGTGGTGCAGGCCTCAGGCTTGAGCCTTGCCGACATTACCCAAAACCCCGATTTGGATCCCCAGTCGCCGGCTGCCCAAGAGGTCTGGCAGGCTTTTACGGAGCTAACCGAATACCGGCTCTACGAGGATCTGCGGCGCGGCTGGCGGGTTACCCACCCCAACCTGGAACAGGTGGGCTTGTTGAAAATCGAATACCGCAGCCTCAGGGAGCTTTGCCAAGGCTCGGCCCTAGCCCCTCTCCACCCCTGGTTTGTCCAGGCCGAGGTTGAGGAGCGGGAACGCCTGCTGCGGGCTGTTTTGGATCAGTTTCGGCGCAAATTGGCCATCGATGTGCGCCTGCTCAAAGCCGAGTCCCAGAGAACGCTGCGCCGACGGGCCGAGCAACACCTCAACGAGTTTTGGGGCCTAGAAGAGTACGACGAGCTGCGGACGGCCACCTGGTTTGCCCGCCAAAGCTGCGACGGAAAGGACATAACAACTTTCAGCCTGGGCCACCGCAGCGCTATTGGGCGCTTTCTCATCAAGTATCTCGAGCTGACCAGAGAAGCTTACGACGAGCTTCTGGGATCCCTGCTTTCTCTCCTAGTTAGCTACGACCTGCTGCGGCGCCACTCGGAGAATGGCCAGGAAGCCTACCAGCTCAACGCTGGCTGTCTGCGCTGGTGCCTGGGCGATGGCTCGCCGCCGCCAGATCCTCTGTATTCCCGCCGGGCCGAGCAGAGCGGCTACTCCTCTGCCCGCCGCCCCGTTAATCTCTTTTTCCAGCGCCTCTACCAGGCCGGGGCAGCAGGGCTGGGATCCCTGGAGGCTAGGGAGCACACTGCCCAAGTGGTTCGGCCAGGAGAGCGGGAGCAGCGAGAAAGGCGCTTTCGCGGGGAGGATCAAGCTCGACGCCTTCCCTATTTGGTGTGCTCGCCAACCCTGGAGTTGGGGGTCGATATTGCCGATTTGGATCTGGTGCATCTGCGCAACGTGCCCCCCACACCCGCCAACTACGCCCAGCGCAGCGGTCGGGCAGGCCGCCAGGGGCAGCCGGGACTCATCATCACCTATTGCGGGGCTTTCAATAGCCACGACCAGTACTACTTCCGCCGCCGCCCCGAGATGGTGGCCGGTCGCGTGCGCCCTCCCCGCCTGGATCTAGCCAACGAATCGCTGCTGCGCGCTCACATCCACGCCGTTTGGTTGGCTCAGGTGCGCCTGCCCCTAGGCAATTCCATTGAAACCGTCATCGACGCGGATCGGGAAGAGCTGCCCCTCAGGGAGACAGTGGCCCAGCAAATCCAACTTGAGGAGTCTGCCCGCCAACAAGTGAAGGAGCAGGTGCAGAAGCTGCTGGCCGCCGATCGCCAACTCCTAGATAAAAGCGGCTGGTTTAGCGAGCGCTGGCTTCAGCAGGTCATTGAAGAGGCACCCCAGGCTTTTGACCGAGCTTTCGATCGCTGGCGAGAGCTCTATCGGGCTGCCACGCAGCAGTTGGAAGCCGCTAACCGCCAGCTCCAGACGACTCGCCAAAAGAAAGACCAACAGGAAGCCGAGCGCCGCCAGCAAGAAGCCCTGCGCCAGCGCAACTTGCTGCTGCAGATTGGAACCCAGCGGGAGGAAAGCGACTTCTATCCCTACCGCTATTTGGCTAGCGAAGGCTTCTTGCCCGGCTACAACTTCCCTGCCTTGCCGGTGCGGGCCTGGGTGCCCCGCGGCAGCGAGGGCGAGTTCATCGCCCGGCCTCGCTTTTTGGCTATCCGCGAGTTTGCTCCCCACAACTTCCTCTACCATGAGGGCTGCCAGTGGGAAGCAGTGGCGTTTCAGGCTCCGCCCGGCGGCCTGGAGGAGCGCAAAAGTAGCCACAAGCTCTGTTTTAGCTGTGGGGCCTTTGCCGATCCCCACCTGGATTGCTGCCCCGTCTGCGGCACCCAGTTCGATGGGCAAAACAGCCTCTTTACCCAGCTTCTGGAAATGCCCAATGTGCGCATGCGGCGGCGGAATCGCATCACAGCTGACGAAGAGGAGCGGCGGCGGCAAGGCTACGAGCTGCAGACCTTCTTCCAGTTTGCTCCCGAAAGCTCTGGCTACCGCGTCCAAGAAGCTGATGTGCTGAGCGGACAAACTCCCCTGCTGCAGTTGCGCTATGCCCCGGCGGCCACCCTGCTACGCATCAACCACGGCTGGCGGGGAAGTGGAGGGCGCGGCTTTTTGGTCAACTTTGAAAATGGGGAAGTTCCCTCGCGAGATCAGCTTGAGCGGAACAGGGCAGGCTCGTCCAACCCAGTCCCCCTGCAGTCCATTCGCCTGGCGGTGCGCAGTACCCAAAACCTGTTGCTGGTGCGCCTAGTTCAGCCAGGGGTGGAGAATCCGCAGGCCCTGGAGACCACCCTGCGCTATGCCCTCAAGCGAGGGATCGAAGAGACCTTTGAGCTAGAAGAGACAGAGCTGGCCGCCGAGTGCATCGGCCAGGGATCCCATCAGGCCATGCTCTTCTACGAAACAGCAGAAGGGGGCGCTGGCGTCCTGCGGCGCCTGGTGGAAGAGCCCCAGGCTCTAGCGGAAGTGGCCCAAGTGGCGCTGGAGATCTGTCACTTCCAGCTTTCAGAGGCCGGGATCCAAGACCTGCGGCCCGAATGCCGAGCAGCCTGCTACGAATGCCTGCTCAGCTATGCCAACCAACGGGAAGCGCTGCAGCTTGACCGCTATCAGATCCGGGATCTTTTGGGCCTGCTGGCCAACAGCCGCACCGAGCTGCGCTCCCTGGGTCGCTCCCGCCAAGAGCACCTGGAGTGGCTGCGCCAGCTCCTGGACCCTCGCTCTGAACTGGAGCGCCGCTTTCTCGAAACGCTGGCAGCAGGAGGGTATCGGCTGCCTGAGGATGCCCAGAAAGCCATTGCCGATCCCGACTGCGTCGTTGACTTCTTCTACAGCCCCAACATCTGCATCTTCTGCGATGGCCCAGTCCACGACCAGCCTGCCCAAGCGGAACGGGATCGCCAACTGCGCTCGCAGCTGCAGGGACGGGGCTACCGCGTGCTTGTTCTGCGCTACAACCAAGATTTGCAAGAGCAGCTGGCTCGCTACCCAGAAGTATTTGGCAAGGGCAGCTAGTCCTGCTGGTGGGAAAACAGATAAGCTCCCACAAAAGCCAGGATTACCGCCAAGCCGCCCAAAACTCCCACCGTGTACCAGGGAAACTCCGCAAGCGGCTGGTAGGCGGCTGCCCGCATGCCAATGCTGGCGTAGGAAAGGGGCAGGCAATAGACCAGCACCTGCAGGTAGGTCGGCAACTGGGCGGGATCGAAAAAGGTGGCCCCCAGAAAAGACATGGGCGTAATCAAAAAGTTGGTTAGCACGCCCACACTCTCCAGGCTGGGCACCTTCAAGCCAGCAATTACCCCAATGCCGGCAAAGACGGCGCAATCCAAAAGTAGAACCAACAGCGACAAGGGGTGAAGCAGGCCCCAGGCCCCCGTACCCAGCACCCCCACCGCCAACACCCCCAAGGCCGTCAGCAGGCCGCGGGCAATGCCCGCCAGCACCTTGCCCAGATGCAAAGACAAGGGGTGCACCGGCAACAGCAGCAGCTCTTCAAAGCTCTTGGTAAATAGCCGCGATCCACAAATGGAGAAGGTGGTGCCGGCAAAGCTGATGGTCATGGCTGAAAGAGCCACCATCCCCGGCAAGATAAAGCGCAAATAAGAACCTGCCGCCGTGGATCCGGCCACCTCGGCCAAAGCTTCGGCCCGCAGGGATCCCCCTAGGCCCACCCCAAAGGCAACAATGTAGATGAGGGGAGCCACCAGCCCCGAGGCCACCACCTGCCAAACTCGCCCCCGCAGATCCAGCCAGTCGCGCCAGAAGATGGTTAAACTGTCTTCCCAGATTCGCTGATAGGGTAGGGTCAGGGCACGGCTTACCATAGGTTTTCTTCGCTGTATTAGAGGTCTTCTTGTTTTCTGCTGCCGCGGCCGTGGGGAACTGCTTGCTGCTCCCTACTAGTAACCGTAGTAGTTGGAGCGCCGCGACCGCCACCAGGCCACCGGCAGCGCCAATGCCTTGCTGAGAGTGGACACGTAAGCGCGGGTGCGAAAAACCTGGTAGTGGTTGCGCTCGATGGCGTTGAGAATCTGCCGGTAGAGCATCAAGGAAGCGGCTACCGGCCAGCGGGAGTCCGGCTGCAGGGTAGGGATCCCCCGTTCCGCTTGGGCATAGAGCTCTCTAGCCCGCCGGATCTCATAGTCCATCAAAGCCATCCAGCGCTCGTCAATAACATAGTTAAACAGGTCCCGCTCGGAGTAGTTGAAGCGGCGCAGATCTTCCAGGGGGATGTAGATCCGCCCGCGGCGGGCGTCCTCTCCCACATCCCGCAAGATGTTGGTTAGTTGCATGGCGATCCCCAGCGCCACCGCCTCCTCGCGGCCATCCCGGCCCGGCACAAACCCCATGATCTCCGAGCACATCAGCCCCACCACCCCGGCCACGCGGTAGCAGTAGACCCGCAGATCCTCCCAGGTGGCGTAGCGCCGCGTATCCAAGTCCATGCTCTGCCCCCGCAGCATCTCGCGAAACGGCTCGATGGAAAGGCGGTAGGTGCGGATGGTGTGGATCAAAGCGAGGTCCGTGGGGACTTGCGGCTCGCCTCCCTGGAAGAGCGACTCCAGATGGGATCCCCACTGCTCCAGCTTGCTGCGGGTGACCTCCACCTCTGCCTGGCTGGCTTCCAGTCCATCCAGCAACTCATCGGTTTGCCGCAGCCAAGCGTAGATGGCCCAGATGGCCCGCCGTTTGGACTGGGGCAAGAGCAGGGATCCCAGGTAGAAAGTCTTAGCGTGCTTGGCCGTAATCTGGCGACAGAGGGCAAAAGATTGCTCAAGCGGACTCATCTGGCTATCTCCAGGAGCACAGGGCCAGGATAGAGAAGGAAGAGGAACGGCGAGGGCACATATCAACACTACGGGAAAGCGGACGCCGCGGATAGCCTAGAAGAGGTTGTGGGGAAAAGAAAGATTCAAAAGGCATAGGAGGCGGACGGCGGAGAGCTAGACCCCCGCAGCTGCCAGAGTTGAGGCCGAGACAGAAGCGCGTTGAAACGGGATCCCCTTGTTGATGGCCTCCGCCGCCCACTTGCCGGAGAGGATGGCCCCCTCCATGCTGCCCAGGAAGGGCTGTAGGGTGTAGCTGCCCGCCAAGAAGAAGTTGGGAATAGGGGTAACTTGAGTGGGGCGATACTGCTGTCTGCCAGGGGTAGCCTTGTAGACCGAGCGCGGCGTTTTCACCACCACCCACTTGCGCACGCGGGCGGGGTTGGGGCCGGTAAGGTGCTGGGGAAAGAGTTTTTTCAGTTCCTCCAGCGTGGCGGCAAAGATCTCCTCATCGCCGCGATCAATCCACTCGGCAGCCGGAGCCAGCACCAGCTCCAACATGGACCGCTCCGGATCGGCATAGGCCCGGCAGGTGTTGCTCATGTCGGCATACACGCTCAATAGCGGCGAGCGGGAAAACAAGGAGTGATCGATGTGAGTAATCTTGCGGTCAAACCAGATCTGCAGGCTAATTACTGGCACCCCCTCCAGTTCACGCAGCTTTTGGAAAAAGGGGATCCCCCACCACTGCGCCGGCAGCAGCTCCTTGAGCGCGTCCACCGAAAGGGCCGAGACATAGGCATCGGCAGTCACCTCCACCGGCCCAGAGGGGGTGGCTAAGCAAAACCCGGCCACGCTGCCGTCAGGGTTGAGACGAATGTCCTGCAACGCCGCGTTTAGATGAACCTCCCCCCCACGGGCCACAATGTAGTCCACCATCGGCTGGCAGAGCCGCTCTGGGGGAGCGCCGTCTAGGTAGGCAATCCTAGAGCCATCTTTTTGCTGCAAAAAGCGGTTCAAGGCCGTCAGGGGCACCATGGCCGAGATCTCCTCCGGGTTGATGAAGGCCAGGGCCTTGGAGACGGCAATGAAAATATCGGTGTTGACCCGCTCGTCAATACCCTGCCGCCGCAGCCATTCCAAGAGGCTGTAACGATCCATCTGCTCTACATAGCGCTGGCCGCGAATCATGGCCGGCACCAGCCCCAGGGCAAACTTCACCTTTTCCCCCCAGGTGAGCATGTCGTTGTTGCGCAAGATGCCGACAATGGCGTTGAAAGGAGCGGGAATATCCGGCAGGTCAAAGCGGGAATAGGTGCCCGGCTTGTCCGGCTGGTTGAAAATCAAGCTGTGTTCCTTCCACTGCAGGCGATCGGAGATGCCCAGCTCCCGGAACAGCTGCAACGTGTTGGGGTAGGCGCCAAAAAAGTTGTGCAGCCCCGTCTCGATCCAGTCGCCGTCGGCATCTTTCCAGGCAGCCACCAGGCCACCCAAAACATCCCGCCGCTCAAAGAGGAGCGGTTGATGCCCGGCATCGCAGAGATACTTGGCACAGGCCAGCCCGGCCAGCCCGCCACCAGCAATGGCAACACGCATGAGGGTAACGACAAAGCAACATTTTTATTCTATTTGCAAACCGTTACAATTGCCGGGGCCAAGGGGCAGACGGAAGGCCGACCCAGCAAAAGCAGCGGAACAAGGGGATCCCGAAGCCCATCTGTCTCACTGCCGGGATCCCAATCGCTGGTAGGATACATACGGAAGAAAAAATAAAGATTTTCTGCAGTCCGGGGGAAAACAACGATGGCCAAACAAACACTGGGATCCCTGCTGTCATCTGGCTTTGATTTAAACGGCAAGCGCGTGCTGGTGCGCGCCGACTTCAACGTCCCGTTGGATCCCCAGGGCAACATCACCGACGACACCCGCATTCGCGCCTCCCTGCCCACCATCCAGGCCCTCACCCAGGCAGGCGCCAAAGTGATCCTCACCAGCCACCTGGGCCGCCCCGTCAAAAAAGACAAAGAGACAGGCGCGGTTAAGATCGCTCGCGAGGGCAATAGCCTGGCCCCCGTAGCCACCCGTCTTTCTCAATTGCTGGGCCAGCCGGTTGCCTTTGCCCCCGACTGCATCGGCCCTGAGGCCGAGGCGGTAGTGAACCGCCTGGAAAACGGCCAGGTGGCCCTGCTGGAAAACGTTCGCTTCTACCCAGAAGAGGAGGACAACGACCCGGAATTTGCCCGCAAGTTGGCCTCACTGGCGGACTTGTTCGTCAACGACGCCTTTGGCAGCGCCCACCGCGCCCACGCCTCTACTGCCGGCGTTACCGCCTATCTCCAGCCTGCTGTGGCTGGCTACCTGGTGGAAAGGGAGCTGCAATTCCTCTCCGGCGCCATTGAGGATCCGCGGCGCCCCTTGGCGGCCATCATCGGCGGCTCCAAAGTCTCCACTAAGATCGGCGTCATTGAGCGGCTCCTGGAAAAAGTGGACAAGCTCCTGCTGGGCGGCGGCATGATCTTTACCTTTTACCAAGCCCAGGGCCTCAAGACCGGCAAATCCCTGGTAGAAACCGACAAGCTGGATCTGGCCCGCTCCCTGATGGAAAAAGCCAAAGAGCGGGGGGTGGAGCTGCTGCTGCCGGTGGATGTGGTGGTAGCCGATAGGTTTGACAAAGATGCCCAGGCCCAGACCGTTTCCATCCACGCCATCCCCGAGGATTGGATGGGCTTGGACATCGGCCCGGAATCGATCAAAGCCTTCCAGGCTGCCCTGCAGGGGTGCCAAACCGTGGTCTGGAATGGGCCAATGGGCGTGTTCGAATTCGACCGCTTTGCCCTGGGCACAGAAGCCATTGCCCGCACCCTGGCCGATCTCACTCAAGCGGGAGCCACCACCATCATCGGCGGGGGAGACTCGGTGGCTGCCGTGGAAAAAGTGGGCCTGGCCGACAAAATGACCCATATCTCCACCGGTGGCGGAGCCAGCCTGGAGCTATTGGAAGGGAAGGTGCTGCCCGGCATTGCCGCTCTCACAGAAGCGTAGGTTCCTCCTTCGGGTCGCAGCCCCTCCAATCCAAAAACCAAGCCAAAAAGTAGGGGCTGGATTCAGCCCCTCCTAACTTTAGTCGGTGTAGATCGCTGCAGCGATGGCGAGACAGGATCCGGCTTAGTGCACCACCACTTTAACGTTGGCGTTGTTCAGGCCAGGACGCTTCACCTCGGCCAAGGTCTTGTTGACGGCGTACTTTTGGTTGATGGAGTTGATCAACTCGGTTTGGTTGTGCTTCTTGGCCACGCCCCACAGATCGGCGATCAGGTCGTAGGAACCGTCGGGATTCTTCGACCAGCCCAGGTCGTAGTCGCCTTCCAACTGAGCCACGATGTCAGCGCGAACACGCTGGCCGTTGTAGCCACGCACGTCGGCGTTCAGCTTAACGGTGTAGCCGAGATCGCGCAGAGAGTTGATCAGGATTTGGCTATCGGTGATCTTGGTACGCAAGGTGCTAAAATGAGACATGGTGTTTCTCTCCTGTGTGTAGGGGTTGGAACATCAACACAAACAATGGGCACTGTTCTTTGGGGAAGGTTTGGGCCCTGCCGTCCCTGCTTCTGTCAAGGTAGCTTTGGATCCTCACCTCCTCCTAGAACTCCAGCCGCTGGTACTCGGCTACAGAGGCCGCTGCAGGCCGAGCCCGCTGCTGGGCCCATTCCCTCAACGCTACCACTTGCTCCGTCATGGTGCGAGATAGCGGTTGAGTTGCTTTCGTTGCTGCCAAAATGTCCAGTTGGGTAAATTCGCGGTTCTGGGCAAACGCTTCGTACATGGCAGCAATCAAAACTTGTTCGATCTCCGCGCCGGAGAAGCCTTCACAGGCTGCGGCCAACTGGCGCAGATCAAAGCGGCTGATGTCGCGCCGCCGCTTCTTCAGGTGGATCCGAAAGATCTCGATGCGCTCGTTGATGTTGGGCAAGTCCACGAAGAAGATTTCGTCAAAACGGCCCTTGCGCAAGAATTCGCCCGGCAGACGGTCCACACGGTTGGCGGTGGCCATGACAAAGACCGGCGAGCGCTTCTCCTGCATCCAGGTTAGGAAAGAGCCAAAGATGCGGCTGGAGGTGCCCCCGTCAGAATCGCTGGAGCCTGCTGATCCAGCAAAGGCTTTGTCCAGCTCGTCGATGAAAAGGATGGCAGGGGCGAGAGATTCAGCAGTTCGCAGGGCACTGCGCAGATTCGCTTCCGATTTGCCCACCATGGAGCCATCATAAACGCGGCCCATGTCCAGACGCAGCAGGGGCAGGCCCCAGAGACGGGCAGTGGTCTTGGCGATCAGCGACTTACCGCAGCCAGGCACGCCCAGGATCAGCATACCCTTGGGTTGGGGCAGTCCATAGGCGCGGGCCCGCTCAGTGAAGGCCTCAGAACGTTGCAGCAGCCAGCGCTTCAGCTCTTCCAGACCGCCAACGGCGTCGATGGTCTCGTCCTCTTCGATAAACTCGAGAATGCCGTTGCGCCGGATCAGTTGCTTCTTCTCAGAGAGGATGATGTCTACTTCTGCCTCGGTGAGGCGACCATGCATCACCACAGCCTTGCGGTAGACTTTTTCTGCCTCGTCCTGCGTTAGGCCCAGGGCCGCCTTGAGCAACTTTTCGCGGGTATCAGGAGCCAAAGGCAGGGAGCGCGGGATCTGCTCCAGCTGGCGGTTGAGGGCGCGCTCCAATGTGGCCATGTCCGGCAGGGGGAAGTCCACTACGCAAATGTCTTTCTCCAGCTCGACCGGGATCACCTGCACCGGCGACATGAGCAGGATGGTTTTGTGGGATCCCTTCAGGCTGGCAATAGCATCCCGCAGCCAGCGCTTCACCTCGGTGTTGTCCAAGAAGTCATGTAGGTCTTTGAAGACGCAGATGGCGGGATCCTTTTGCTCCATTACCCACTGGATGGCGGGCTGGGGGGATTGGGTGTTGTGCTGGGTGAGGCTGCGGGGGTTGCCGTATTCGACGATGCCGTGGGTAACTGTCCAAATGAATAGGCGACGCTGAGGCTTAAGGGTGCGGGCAATTGCTGCCAGAGCCGCTTCTGCCCGTTCCTCCTCTGGAGTCAGCAGGTACAGCAGTGGGTATTGAGCTTGAATGAGGATGCTTAGCTCTTGCATGGGAAACACCAACTGCAGAGGGGAAATTTCAGGAGCCGCCAGAACGGTTGAAAAATGGGGTTCGAGTTGCCTAGGTATTGGATCGCACTTGGGAGTACGCCCTTGTTGGATGGATTTTGAGAGGATTTTAGAAGCTTTCTGTGTTGCTGTCTGCTCCTATCAGCTCAAGTTCCTGAAGGGGGCCTGCTTGGGAGCGTTCTAGCAGGGTACCAGAGCATCCTGCCGTTGCTCTTCCGAGCCAGCAGCCGATCCCCAGTATTCTGGCTCCACCTCTTCAAGGATGGCTTCGGCAGCCGATGTCTGGTGCAGGGAAACCACCTCTCCATCGCGGATAACAAATGGGTGACTACACTTGGGACATTGATGGACACGATAGGCGCTACCTTGTACCCCTTCAATGACCTCTGGGTGAAGCAGATAGAAGGTAATGGCCTTCTCTGCCACTGCCGACATCGGCTCCCGCTCCACGGCAGCCCGAATCTTCAGATTCCGGTGCAGCTCAGGTGAGAGATACAGGGTCACCTTCTGCTTGGACTCTGTGCCTTCCACTACCTCTGGCCGATGATTCATGGCTAACCGCTTTCTTTGAATTGCTTGCCAAACTTGGGGCCTATCATAGCCAGTCTGCCGGCTTGACGGCAAGTTTTTAACAATCTGTAACAAACAATTTTCTTGATGGCCCTCTGTGGATACCTGCGGCTGGGGGAGTAGGCTAGGTGGAAGACAAGGAGCGGAATGTCCAATCCCTATGGAACGCTTGATCAACACCCTCAGCAAAAATTTCTCTAGCTGGGGCCGCCGTGCCCTGGTGCAGGCCAGCGATGGTTTGGCCAGCTTGAGAGACACTGCCGTGGATAACGGCAATCTGTTACTCTGCAAGGCTCGCATCGCGTTTGCGGATGCCAGCTTCACCACCCTAAAGGCAATTCGGTCTCGCTTTGGCGCCAGTCGCTGACGGTTGGGCAGAAGCACCCTGCTAGCCGCCCAGATCTTGCAGCCGATAGAGGCTGGCATAGAGCCCGCTGAGGGCCATGAGCTCGGCATGGGATCCCTGCTCTTTGAGTTCCCCCCGCTGCAGAACCAAGATGCGATCCACATCGCGGATGGTGGAAAGGCGGTGGGCGATGATCAGGGCGGTGCGATCCCGCAGCAGGGTGTCTAGAGCGGATTGCAGGAGGGCTTCGGTGCCCACATCCAGGCTGGCGGTGGCTTCGTCCAAAACCAAGATTTTGGGATCCCGCCACATGGCCCGCACAAAGCTGATAAGCTGTTTCTGGCCGCTGGAGAGGTTGCTGCCCCGCTCTCGCACAGGGGTGGCGTAGCCTTGGGGCAAATTGCGGAGGAAGTCATGCAGGTTGAGTTGGCGGGCGACCTGCTCCACTGCCGCTAGATCTGCCTTCTCTCCTAGGGTGATGTTTTGCTGGATATCCCCGGAAAACAAAAATCCATCCTGCAGGATTACCCCTAGGTGGCGGTGCAGCTCAGCCTGGGGGAGATCCCGAATATCAACGCCGTCAATGCGAATAGATCCCTGGGTTACGTCGTAGAGACGGCAGAGCAAGCGAATGATGGAGCTTTTCCCGGCTCCCGTGGGCCCCACCAGGGCCACTTTTTCTCCGGGGCGGATGGTGAAGGTGAGGTCTTTGAGCACCCACTCCCCGGGGTTGTAGGCAAACCAGACGTGCTCGAACTGCACCTCTCCTCTGGCATTGGGAGGCAAGTGGCGGGGCTGAGCGGGATCCCGGATGGCGACCGGCAGGCTGAGGATGGCATCGATGCGCTCGACGGCGGTGAACCCCGCCTGCAGGGCGGTGAACTTTTCCGCCAACTGCCGCAGCGGGTTGAAAAACCGTTGCGAAAAGAGAATAAAGGCGTAGAGGCTACCGAAGGTGAGGGGTTCCCTGGGCAGGGGCAGGGATCCCGTCCATCCCCCTCCAAGTGAGCCCCTACCGGCTGACATCACCTGCTGCCCGCCCACCCAGAGCAGGGCCGCCACGGCCAGCCAAGAGACCCACTCCAAAACGGCAGAAAGGGCAGAATCATAAAGGATGGTTTGATCCACTTCCCGGATGTAGCGGCGGTTCATGGTTTGAAAAATCTCGCTATTGAGCCGCTCCCGCCGAAACAGTTGCACCACGGTAATGCCCAAGATGTTCTCCTGGATCCAGGAGTTCAGCTTGGAGAGTTCTTCGCGCACGCGAAAGTTGGCATCCCGAAAGCGGCGCTGCAACTCGAGGACAACAGCGCTGATGGGCAGGACGATGAGGATTAGCAGCAAGCCCAGATCCCAGCGTTGGCTGAGCATGACCACCGCGATCACCCCCAGAGTAAACAGGTCGCTGACAATGCCGACGGCACCGGTGGAAAAGACATCCCCCAAGGCTTCCACGTCGCTGGTGATGCGGGTGATCAACTTGCCCACCGGGGTGCGGTCGAAAAACTGAGCCGGCAAGGCCAGAATGTGGGCGAAGAGATCGTCGCGGATGTCGCGGGTCATCAACTGCCCCAGCTTTTGGCTGACATACCCTTCCAGGGCTTGGAAGAGCCAGCGAACCAGTACCGTTAGGATCAACAGCCCCACATAGGGCCAAAGGCCGGAGAGGATCCCGGCCTCACCTCGTTCCAGCGCTCGGGCAATGGGGCCATCCAGAGCCCGCTGTAGGATCAGAGGCTGCACCGCATCCGCCAGCGCCAAGGGAGGCAGAAAGGCCAAGGCGGCCAACAGTAGCTTCAGGTGCCGACGGGCGTAGGGCCAGAGCAGCCGCAGCAGCCGCCAATCGCTTTCTCGCCGAGGGCGGGGATCCCTACTTAAATCGGTATCGGGGGGAGAGGCGGCAAGGCTCACAGGCTTACACCCGAGAACAACAAAGACAACTCATAGAGAGCACTGATCTACTCTAAGCGCTCTCCCTGAGGGAGAGGGAGTTTGGGATCCGCAAGGGTTTCCTCGCCATTGGGAATGGCTATAGCTGCACCCCTAATGGCTCTGGGACGGACGGAAAACTGGCCGCTTCAG
>NZ_JANSIC010000038.1:0-14312 GCF_047461955.1 Synechococcus sp. R55.7 | reverse complement strand
CCGGGGCCGATTTCCCACACCTCTTGGATGCCGTCGGCGGCCATCTGCAACACGGTTTCTCGCCAGCGGACAGGGGCAGTCATCTGGGCCAGCAGCGCCTGCTTAAGGGCTTGCGGATCCCGGCTGGCGGTGGCAGTGCAGTTGCTGTAGACGGGCACTCGCGGCGGCTGAAAGTCAACAGCGCGCAAGGTGTGGGCAAACTCCTCGGCAGCAGCCTGCATAAAGGGCGAGTGAAAGGCGCCACTTACCTTGAGGGGAACGGTGCGCTTGGCCTGCAACTGCTCACAGACGGCTTGCACCCCCTCCACTGAGCCGCTGATCACCACCTGATCCGGGCTGTTGTCGTTGGCAAGGGTGACATCGGGGATCATCTGGCACAGATGCTCTAGCTTGTCGCGGTCAAACCCCATCACTGCCGCCATGCTGCCCGGGGGATCCCCTGCGGCTTCCATCAGTTGGCCCCGCAGCGCCACCAGCCGTAGGCCGGTTTCGAAATCAAACACGCCGGCAGCGTAGAGGGCGCTGTATTCGCCCAGACTGTGGCCAGCAGTGCAGGCAGGAGCCTGTCCCTGGGCGTAGAGATAGTCTGTCAACAGGGCCGATACGGTGAACAAAGCCGGTTGTGTGTAGCCGGTCTGGTGGATCTGGTCTTCCGACAGAGCTAAGGGATCCCATCCCAGCATCTGGCGGGCCAAAGCCAACTTCTGGCCTGCTCCCTGCCAGTTCCGCAAGTCCCTTCCCATGCCTACCGCTTGGGATCCCTGGCCGGGATAGATCCAGGCAACAGTCATCAATTCATTTCCCCCAACGAAACACAATCGCCCCCCAGGTAAGGCCGGCACCAAAGCCTGCCATTACCCCCAGATCGCCGGCGCCAAAGCGTCCTTGCTCGATCCAAGTGGCCAAGGCAATCGGCACCGAAGCGCCCGAGGTGTTGCCGTAATGCTCTAAGACGCTGGCCACCCGCTGCGGATCCAGCTGCAGGCGCTTGGCTACCGCATCGAGAATGCGCTGGTTGGCCTGATGAATAAAATATCCCTGTACTGCTTCCGCCGGGATCCCAGCCCGAAAGAGAGCCTTCTCGATGATCTCCGGCACCGCCTGGACGGCAAACTTGTACACCTCGCGGCCATTCATGGCGATGGGGCAGCAGCGGTATTGCCCCACCTGCAGGGATCCCACCAGGGGCTTGGCCTCTGTAGCCATGGACAAGCTGAGTAGCTGGCTGCCACTGCCATCGCTGCGCAGCTCAATGCTGAGGATCCCGCCGGTTTCCCCCGCCTCCAGAACCACCGCCCCGGCCCCATCTCCAAACAAGACACAGGTGGTGCGATCTGCCCAGTCCACCGTACGGGAGAGCACATCCGCCGCCACCACCAAGGCCCGCCGGTACAGCCCGGTTTGCAAAAACTGCGCTGCCGTGGCCACTGCAAAGACAAAGCCCGTGCAGGCTGCCGTCAGATCAAAAGCCACCGCCCGCGTTGCTCCCAGAGCTGCCTGCACCTGAGGGGCCGAGCCAAACCGATCGACACCGGTGGAAGTGGCCAGCAGGATCAAATCCAGGTCTTGAGGCAAGATCCCGGCCTGAGCCAAAGCGGCCTTGGCTGCCTGGACCGCCAAATCCACCAAGCTCAGCTCAGGGGGCAGAATGCGCCGCTGACGAATGCCGGTGCGGGGCCAGATCCATTCGTCGGAAGTTTCGACGATCTGGCCGAGATCGTCGTTGCTCAGGCAGGGATCCGGCAGGGCAGCCCCTGCCCCCACCAGCCGCACGGTCGGGAGGCTATGGCTGGGCATCTTCCACGGGTTCGGGACAGCGGGAGGAAGTCCTTTCCAGGGATCCCAACGGCAACACTTCCGGGCCAGAGCCAGAGTAGACCTGAAGGGGCCGGGTGCGCCGCCTGGGGTTGGATTCAGGTTCGCGAGGGTCAACCATTTCCGCCTGCAGCCGCTGTAGGATTTTCTGTTCTGCCGCCTCTTTGGCCAGGCGAATGGCGTGGTAGACCATCGGCGCCTTGGAGCTGCCGTGGGTAATCACGCAGATGCCGTTGACGCCGAGCAGCAAAGCACCGCCATACTCCACGTAGTCCATGCGCCGCTTTACCTGCTTGAGGTTGGGCCGGAGCAGCCAGCAGCCCAACTTGCCGCGCCAGCCGCGGGGCAGCTCCTCCCGCAGCACCTGGGTGATCACCTGGCCAACACTTTCGGCAAACTTGAGGAGGGCATTGCCCACAAAGCCGTCACACACCACCACATCAAACTCCCCGGTCAGCACATCCCGCCCCTCGGCATTGCCGGCGAAATGGATCCCTGGCAACTGGGCCAGACGCTGGTGGGTGGCCAGAGCCAAATCATTGCCCTTGTTGGGCTCCTCGCCGATGTTGAGCAGGCCCACCCGCGGCTTCTCGATCCCCAGCACGCACTGGCAGTAGAGGGATCCCATGCGGGCAAACTGCTCCAAAAAGCGGGGCCGGCAATCCACATTGGCCCCCACATCCAGCAGCAGCACCGGCTTGCCTTTCAAAGTGGGCAAAAGAGCGCCAATGGCCGGGCGATCGATCCCTGCCAGCCGGCCCAAATTCAGGTAGGCCGCAGCCATCGCTGCTCCGGTATTCCC
Organism: Synechococcus sp. R55.7; assembly: GCF_047461955.1. Classification (NCBI taxonomy): domain Bacteria; kingdom Bacillati; phylum Cyanobacteriota; class Cyanophyceae; order Synechococcales; family Synechococcaceae; genus Synechococcus; species Synechococcus sp. R55.7. Next base: position 11,695 of record NZ_JANSIC010000038.1, on the reverse strand, counting down.
GGCGGCCACCACGGCATCCGCTTGGTTGGAGCGCACCTGTTGCATCGAGATGTTGATGGAGGCTTTGGGCTTTTTGCGCACCATCAGCGGCTCTTCCGCCATGCCCACATCCTCTTCGGCAGGCACAATGGTGATCCCAGCAGGCAAGGGTTGGGGCAGAAAGGGCTTGAGGGAATCTGGACGACCGACTAGTGCAATCCCGACCCGGAGCTGCCGATGGGCCAGCAGGGCGCCCTTGATGATCTCTTCGGGAGCGTAGTCACCCCCCATCGCATCGACCGCAATTCGCACAAGCTGACCTCACACTGGAATATCCTTGGCAACTGCAAGCAAGAAGCGGGGCAAAACGCACTAACCTCTGCAGTCCCCTCGCCCGAGAATTGGGAGCCCCAGTGGCTGCAGGGTGCTAGCGAATTTTACCAGATTTGTTTTCCTCAATTAAGGCCGCAGTTCCGCTTGCGCCGGTTCTCCCCACCCCCCACAGGAAACGTGAACTTCCTCACGCCTGCGCGAGGGTAGCCAGGAGAAAGTGTACCTGTTGGACGTGGTCGCATGCGGCGGAGTTTCTGGCTTGGTGTTGGCTCAGCTCCGTCTCCAACTGCGCCAATTCTCCCGCCAACGCTGCCCACCGATCCCGCTCTGGGTAGAGGGTGGCCTGCAGGTGATTGAGGCGACCCCAGGTTTCTGCCATGGCCTGGGCGCGCGCCCGCAGGGATCCCTCCTCTTGCTCCAGGTGTTGCCACTGCTGCTCCAATTCCTGCCGTTGGCGGGCGAGCTGCTCCTGCTGAGAAGGCAAGGACGATTCCAGTTGTTGAATGAGGGTTTGCAGACGACCTTTTTCTTGGAGAAGATCCTGCTTCTGGCTGCCGATCTGTTCCAGGAGCGGCCCAATATCGACCTGAACCGGGGCAGCAGCTTGATTTTGCAGCTGTCTAAGGCGGGCTTCCTGGCGGGTCAACTCTTCATACTCTCGCTGCAGGTTTTTTTCCTGAGGCAGCAGGGCTTCTTCCAAAGCACTGCAGGCAGACTGGGCATAGTCGATATCCATCTCGATGTCAAACCGCTCCTCTGGAGAGGCGCTGGCCAGCCGCTCTTGCAGCTCCCGCAGGGTTTGCCGGTTTTGCTCCAGTTCGGCCCGCTGCTGGCTGACCTGGGCCGCCCGCTGCTCGTAATCTCGGCGCAGTTGGCTGACCAAAGCCGCCAGCTCCTCGACCGAGATCGCCGGCTCCCCAGCCCTGCCGTTGCTGCTGCCATCGACGATAAAGTCGTACTCCTGCACCAGACGAGAGGCTTTCTGGTATAGGCTCTCTTGAGATTGCAGCTGCTGGAGAATCCTCTGCAGGTGCTCTTGATGGGCTCGCAGGGATCCCTGTCGAGTTTGCCACTCTGCTTGGCTTTGCTCCAGGGATTGTCGGGATCCCCACCAAGCGGTGTGGCGTTCTTGCCAAGCGCGGTAGTCTCGATCCAGCTCGTCTTGCCGGGCCTGGGCCTGCTGACGTTCTGCTTCCAGTTGGGCAATCTGTTGATTCAAGTGCTCCTGCTGCTGCTGAATGTGGCTTTTCAAGCTTTGCAGAAGCGCCAAGGGATCCCCAGCCGGATGTAGAGTCTCCTGGAGCTGCTGCACCAAAGCCTGTAGCTGCGCTGCTTCTGCCTCCCCCAAGCGGCTGGAGCGAGCTTCTTGCAACTGGGCTTCCAACTCTTGCCGCTGCCGATTCAGAGCTTCCCGCTGCTCTCCGATCAGGCGCTGTTGTTCAGCCAAGTAAGCCTGCTGGGCTGCCAGTTCCTCTTTGAGGCTGTCCAGGAGTTTGCGATCTTCCTCTACACTCTTGTACTGCTCGTACAGCCGCTGCACCTCTTCTTCTTGGGCTGCTAGCTCCATCTCGCGGCGGGTAAGCTCATGCGCCTGAAAGGTGAGGGACTGTTTCCAAACCTCGATCTCCTCCTCCTGGCTGCGGGCTCTGAGCTGAAGTTGGCTGAAGTTTTGCAGATAGGTCACCAGTTGGCGAGCGGCTTCGCTGATGCGGGCGACCTGACGGTTGCCGGAGATTTCCGCCAGCACCAATGACCCATCCTTGAAGCGCCCAGCCTCCTGGGCGATGCGGCCTTCCAAGGTAATGGATTCTTCGTTCACGGCCACCCAGGTATTGTCCTGCTGCTGCTTGGCCAGCAATTGCAGAGACGACTTGGCAAATCCAATCGGCTTGGATAGCTCTGCTAGGTACAGCACGCCTGAACTCCTCTAAAACAGCATGGACAGCACCAGCCTTGACCCCACCGAGCCACTGCCCCTGGCCGGGGAAAAATGGACGGCCGCCAGAACATGGCTCGCCGAGGCGCATAAAGACTACACCACCTTTCTAGACTCAACCATAGGGTAAAAAAAACGCCTTCGCCAGATGAGTTTTGGGGATGTCCGGGGTAGCTATTCAAACCGGTGGCGGAGCACTAAGGTAGTCTAGGGTGTGGTGTAGGGTTCTGCTCAGGGTTTGTATGGAGCTGCAAGGTGAGCCGCTTTCTATTCGTCGGCGTTCTCCTGCCCCGCCGGTGGTCGTAGCCTCTCAGGTGTACCAGACAACAGCGCCGGAAGCCAAACCGCGCCACATCTTGGAAGCGATCGTCTGGCACAAAGAACAGGAGGTGGAGCGCCAACGGGAGCAGCTTCCCCTGAAGCAATTGCAACGGCAACTGGATCAAGCCCCGCCGGTGCGGGATTTTGTGGCGGCTCTTACCCAGTCTCCTCACCCTGTTTCCTTGATTGCCGAGGTCAAAAAAGCCTCCCCCAGCCGCGGCGTTCTCCGGGATCCCTTTGACCCGGTAGCCATTGCCCAGAGCTATGAAGCCGGTGGGGCCAGTTGCCTCTCGGTGCTCACAGATGAGCGGTTCTTTCAGGGCAGCGGCGAGTATCTGCGCCGGATCCGTCAGGCAGTAGGGATCCCCATCCTCTGCAAGGAGTTCATCCTCTACCCCTACCAAATCCTCTGGGCCCGCAGCCTGGGGGCAGATGCGGTGCTCTTGATTGCCGCCATTCTCTCCGATGCGGATTTGGGCTACTTTCTCAAGCTGATTCGGCAATTGGGCATGGCGGCTCTGCTGGAGGTGCACACCTCCCAAGAGTTGCAGCGGGTGCTGCGTTTGCCCCAACTGCAAGACTCCAGGGGGCAGGTGCTCATTGGCATCAACAATCGCGATCTGAGAACCTTTGCGGTGGACTTGAACACAACGCGCGACCTGTTGGCCGCCCACTCGGATCTCCTCGGCGAGCTGCCCATTGTCAGCGAGTCCGGCATCCATACCCCTGCCGATTTGCAGCAGTTGCGGGCCTGGGGGGTGCGCTCTGTGCTCGTGGGGGAAGCGCTGGTGACCCAGCCGGATCCCGGCCAAGCTGTGCGCCACCTGTTGTCATCTCAGTGAATGAAAACCATTTATCAATGGATCTCTGCGAGAACAATTGATCTCTAAGGATTGCTTGGATCGATGAAACGTATTCCTGTGCCGGCTCATATCCACTACGAATTTCTGCTGCGGGTGTTGGAGCGGCAAACCTTTCCGGCAGTAGAGGAACAGGATTTTGGCAACCGAGGCCGCACGCAAGAGCTGATCAACTCCCTGCGCAAAGCCCTCACCCAACAGGTGCAACTGGAGGAAGAGTGGCGACAGCGGGGCTATCAGGTGGACTACCGCTGGAATATGGACGAGCCTCAGCCTCCCTCTTGACCTTCCAGCCCACTGTAAGGTTTAGCATCCTTTCAGTGGCATTGGGGGGGTTTCCAAGATGCAGGTTGTTTTGACGGTGCCCAAGCTGGCCTGTGGGGCTTGCGTGGACACCATTGCGCAAGCGGTGCGGCAACTGGATCCCCAGGCGCAGGTGGAAGGGGATCCCAAAACCAAACAGGTGCGGATTACTTCTGAGCGGCCTGTGAGCGATTTGCGGCAGGCCCTCACCCAGGTGGGATATCCCCCGGCCTAGTCAAGGCTGGGTCGAGAACGGTCGGGCGTCTGTTTTGAATTTCTGTACAGATGGCTGCCTTCGCCCTGCCCAGGGTGGAGAGTAGCTGTCGTTTCATCAACAAGGTGTTGCCATGTCTGCCCATAAAGGGTCATCGGGTGCACTATCGGCCTCTGCGCCTTCTCCTGAGGGCACTTGGCAGTTGGCCTTACAAGGGATGAGCTGTGCCTCCTGCGCCCGCAGCATCGAACAGGCCCTCGCTCAGGTGCAGGGGGTGTCCCACGGATCAGTGAATTTTGCCAGCGAGCAGGCCACCGTCAAAGGGGATCCCAGGCTGGTGGATCCGCAGGCGCTGATTCGGGCGGTGGAGCGGGTGGGGTATCGGGCGCGCCTTATCCAAGAGGATTGGCAACTGGACGATCCGACAGACCCAGAGCGGATCGCCCAACGGGCCGCAGAACGGGAATTGAAGCTGAAGGTGGCGATGGGGGTGGGCATCAGCACGGTGCTGGTGATCGGATCCCTGCCGATGATGCTGGGGATGGACATCCCGGGCTTTCCCATGTGGCTGCACAATCCTGAGTTGCAGTTGCTGCTGACGGCTCCGGTGCAGTTTTGGGTGGGCAAGCATTTTTATCGAGGCGCTTGGGCCGCTTGGCAACGGCGCTCGGCGGATATGAACACGCTGGTGGCCTTAGGGACGAGCGCGGCTTTCTTCTATTCCATTTTCCCAACGGTTTTCCCCGACTCTTTCCATCGGCAGGGACTGCATCCCGATGTGTATTACGAAGTGTCGGCGGTGGTCACCACCTTGATCCTGGTGGGTAAGTGGATGGAGCAACGGGCCAAAAGGCAAACCTCTGAGGCCATTCGCAAGCTGATCGGGCTGCAACCGAAAACGGCGAGGGTAATCCGCCAGGGGGTGGAGCAGGATGTCCCCATTCGGGAGGTGCAGGTGGGGGATTGGATCCGAGTGCGCCCCGGAGAGAAGGTGCCGGTGGATGGGGTCATTCTAGAGGGATCCTCCAGCCTCGACGAGTCCATGGTGACCGGCGAGAGCCTGCCTGTACTCAAGTCGGCGGGGGATGAGGTGATTGGGGCAACGCTGAATCAGACGGGCAGCTTTGTGATGGAGGCGCGGCGGGTGGGCAAAGACACGGTTCTGGCCCAGATCGTGCGCCTGGTGCAGGAAGCCCAGGGATCCAAAGCCCCAATTCAACAGGTGGCGGATCGGGTGACTGCCTGGTTTGTGCCGGCAGTGATCGGGGTGGCAGTTCTAACTTTCGTGCTCTGGTGGGTGTTGGCGGACAACCTGACGCTGGCCTTGGTGAACACAATTGGGGTGCTGATCATCGCCTGCCCTTGTGCGCTGGGGTTGGCAACCCCCACCTCGATCCTGGTGGCCACGGGACGAGGGGCAGAATTGGGGATCCTGGTGAAAAGTGCCGACAGCCTGGAATTGGCCCACCACTTGCGCACGGTGGTCTTGGACAAAACTGGCACCCTGACTGAAGGTCGTCCCACTGTCACCGATATTTGGGCCCACGGCTCCTCTCCCCTGACGGTGTTGCGCCTGGCAGCGGCGGTGGAGCGGCACTCGGAACACCCTTTGGCCCAGGCGGTGGTGCAGAAAGCCGAAGCCGAAAAAATTGTGATCCCTCCTGCCTGGCACTTTCAGGCAAGGATAGGCAGTGGGGCAGAAGCCTGGGTGGAAGACCAGTGGATCCGCATCGGTCGGCTGAGCTGGCTACAGGAGATGGGGATCCCCTGGGATCCCTCTTGGTCAGAGCGGGTTCAGAATTGGGAAAGCCAGGGCAAAACGGTGATCGGCGTAGCCCAATCCCAGAGCCTGGTGGGGCTGTTGGCCATTGCCGATCCGCTCAAACCCACCTCTCCTGAGGCAGTGCAACAGCTGCAACAGATGGGTCTAGAGGTGATCCTGCTAACCGGGGATAACCCCACCACGGCCCAAGCGGTTGCTCGGCAAGCAGGCATTCAGCGGGTAATTGCCCAAGTCCGTCCGGATCAGAAGGCAGCTTACATACGCAGCCTAAGACAACCGCGACGGCGGGTGGCGATGGTGGGAGATGGCATTAACGATGCTCCGGCTCTGGCAGAAGCCGATGTGGGGATCGCCATTGGTACAGGTACGGATGTGGCGATGGCCGCCAGCGATATTACCCTCATGTCGGGGGATCTGCGCGGAGTCGCCACAGCCATTCAACTCAGCCGGGCCACCCTCAACAACATCCGCCAGAACCTCTTCTTCGCCTTTATCTACAATACGCTGGGGATCCCGATTGCCGCTGGGGCGCTCTATCCCTTTACAGGCTGGTTGCTCAACCCTATGCTGGCGGGGGCAGCCATGGCCCTGAGTTCCGTTTCGGTGGTCGCCAATGCCCTGCGCCTGCGACACTTTCAGCCCCCCAGACCAGCGGGCCGGCGTTAGGCCCTCTCCCAGGGGCAAGGGGGATTAGCGCGGCAACAGTTTTGCTGCCCTTTGAGCATGAGTCTGCCGTACCGCTCATGCCTCAGGGCTATCTTCTGGCAGACAAGGACATCCCCCCCAGGGGGCTTGGTGAACGACAAGCGGCAAGCTAACCTAAAAGGCTCAGGCAGACTGGGGAAAGCGCGGTGCAAGTCCGCCACTGTGACGCAACTGTGATGGGATCCCTCCCTCAGCCAGAACACCCACCTGCCGTTGTCCTGTACCCCTTGCGATTCACAAGGAACGGAGTTTTTTGTGTTGAATACCCTCAGTGTTTCCCCTCCGCTTGCGGTTGGGCAGTCTCCTGTTGTCCCCCTGCCCCTGTTGCTCATCGGCCACGGATCCCGCGACCCCCAAGGGCAGCAAGCCTTTCTGGAGCTAGCCCAGGCTTACCAAGCTCTCACCCCCCATCGACCGGTGATCCCCTGCTTTCTGGAGCTGACCCAGCCAACCATTGCCCAGGGGGTAGAGCAGTGCTTGGCCCAAGGGTGGCAGGAGATCGTGGCCCTGCCGCTGTTGCTGTTTGGGGCCCGCCACAACAAGTTCGATGTGACGATGGAACTGGATCGCCTGCAGGCCCTCTATCCCCAGTTGCGCATTCATTACGGTGGGCCGTTGGGGATCCGCATCGAGATCCTGCAACTGCTGCGAGACCGATTGGCCGCTTTGATGGCCGCCCAACCGCGGCGGATCCCAGAAGCAGAAACCGTGCTCCTATTTGTGGGTCGCGGCTCCAGCGATCCTGAGGCCAATGCCGAAGCCTGTAAACTGGCCCGGTTGCTTTGGGAAGGATCCGGGTTTGCCGCTGTGGAGACCTGCTTTATCGGCATTACCCATCCCCGCCTGCCCGTGGGATTGGAGCGGGCCTTGTCCTGGCATCCGCGCCGGGTGATCGTGCTGCCCTACTTCCTGTTTACCGGAGTGCTGGTGAAAAAAATTGAGGCGGCAGTGGAGAAACAACGACAACGACAGCCGGAAATCGACTGGCTGATGCTGCCGGAATTGGGCCTTGTGGATACGGTGCTGCACAGCCTGCAGCAACTGGAGCAGGAAGCCCTGCAGGGCCAAACCCCGATGAACTGCCACCTGTGCAAGTTTCGCCTGGCCGTGAGCGCAGAGGTCAGAGCTGGGCATACCCATCACCATCCTCACGAGCCTCATGACCACCATCACGGGCACGGATCCCATCACCGTCCTCATTCCCACCCTCACCACGACCACGGCCATACCCACGCAGCGGCTGGGGATCCCTGGGCCCAATTAGAGGGCTACCACCAACGGGCATGGCAGGTGCCCTAAGAGGGAAACAGAGGCTGCTGGCGGGATAAACTGAGTGCAGACAGGCCATTTTTGAACCTGGTTTTCCCGCTCTAGCGGTTGTGATGACGAAAAAACGATGATGCTCTCCCGCTCCTCTTGGGTTTCAGGTGCCGCTGCCGCGGGGAGCGGGATCTTTGTTTTCGCCCTGGTGGTGGGGCTGCTGGATCAGATCCTGCCCACCCTGCCCAAGGTTTCCCTCTCCCTGGCCGGGATCCCTGGGATCCTGGCTGCCGCTGGGGCCTCCTATGGGGCCTGGCGGGTGGTTCAGATGGGTCTGCAATCGGCTTCCTGGAGCGACTTTCGAGAATCGCTGGTGGCGACCCTATCTCCCTTTGATCCTGCCGACCACGGCGGCGAGCCACGACAACCTAAGGGGGATCCTCGCCCTTGGCAGGTGGCTCAGGAGATCCGGCAAACCCAGCTCCGCCATCAAAAGATCCTTGACCGCATCAAGCAGCGGGTGAAAGCCGAAATCCAGACCTGTGAACGCGCCCAAGCCCAACTGCGCAGCGAGCAGCAACGGTCTCGAGTCCTGCAGGCCCAAGCCCAACAGTTACAACAGCATCTGCAAAACCTACAAACATCTTCCCCTTCTCCAAGCTCCGAGTCGACCAAACCCACGCCAGAGCAAGCGCTGCGCCAAAAGCTCCGCCAACTTCAATCCCAGGTCACCACCCTGAAAATAGAATTGGAACGCCAAAGGACCCAACTGCAACACGCAGAAGCAGAGCGGGCTCAACTCCAGCAGCAGCAGCAAAAACTCAAGCGCATCCTGCAGCGCAAAAAATTGGAAAATCGAGAGTTGCGCTCCCAACAGGCAGAATGGGCCCGGCAACTGGAGCAAACTCAACAGGAGCTGCAAACTTTGCGGGAGTCCTACCGCGCCTTGCAAGTTCTACAGGAAATAAGCTCCACCCTAACCCAAAACCCATCTCACGAAAGGGCGGAAACGGAGTCCTCTGGATCCTCCGACTAGCCGACCCGCTTTAGAACAAATACACTCCCCTCGCTGCCCCGACCCAGCCGCAAGTCTTCATCCAAATAGGTGATATCCAGCCAACCCGTTGGCTCGCGGCGGCGGATATCGATTTGAATAGCCGGGATTCGCTCTGGAGCCTGCTCGAGCAAATCGAGAAAACTCTCGATCTCGTAGCTCATCAAAGCTTGGGATCCGAACACCAATCGCTCGAAAATCACCCTCACCCGGCGCTCCGATTCGGGGTAAAAGCGCGCTGATACAGCCAAGACTCCCCGTGGCATCCAAGCCTCCAGCCAACCGGATCCCTGGATCTCCGCCACGTTGAAGACCCGTCCAGCTTTGGCCCGAATACACTGGTAGATCTCGCCGGTGGTCAAAAAAGGCAACTGTGCCAGCCGCAGCAGAGCTGTGCTCGTGGTAAATAGGGTGAGCCAGTTCCCCTCCAACCCTTCAGCAGCAGATGTTGGCTTGGGGGTGGGGTTGAGCGCTTCTAGGACGGCAATTTGAGACAAAATCTGGGCTTTTTGGTCAGGGGAAACTTTCCGGCCCCGGTCGGTCGCCTCCAGTAGGTGCAGCAGAGCCGATTTTTGCTGAGCCAGGGCCTCAGACATGGGCACACTCCGAAGGCACTGACCCTATTTTAGAGAACGCGGGATCCCTCTGCCCTTAACCGTCTTCTTCTACGGGTTTCAGATTTAGATCTGCCACCTGCTCATACCCCAGCCCGGCCCGCACCACCAGCGGCTCGGATCCCGTCAAGTCAATTACCGTAGAGACCTTGGCCCGACGGGGGGCATCGTCATCCAGCACCAGATCCACCTGTTTTTCCAACTGCCGCATCTCTTCAGCCGCAAAGATCCCACCCTCATCCCAGGGGTCGCTCTCCCACTCCCAGGCTTGCCCAGAACTTAAGTCCAGGGATCCGACGGGATCCCCCCCCAGCTTGGCAGAGGTCGAGACAATTGGATTGCCCAACTCTTCCAGCAAAGCCTGACAAATGGCCGAGTCGGGCACGCGGATGCCGGTGGTTTTCCGTTTGGGCTCCATCACCAACTTGGGCACCAGCTTGGTGGCCGGCAACAGAAACGTAAACGGGCCGGGGATCAGCCGCCGCATCAGTCGATAGGCTGAATCGGTGACCTGGGCATACTGGGCAATGCGCGAGAGAGAAGGACACAAGAAGGTGAGGGGTTTATCGTTGGAGAGCTGCTTGATACGGCGTACCCGCTCCACTGCTTGTTTGTGGGTCACATCGCAGCCAATGGCATAGACTGTATCGGTGGGGTAAAGCATCACCGCCCCCTCCCGCAAAGCCGCCGCAATCCGCCGGATGGAACGGGCCTGGGGCTGTTGCGGATGCAGCTTAAAGTACTCGGCCATCGGGCAGATGGGAAGAGGTCAAGACTGGGAGCAGCTACCCCCCAGGGGGTTTTCCACAAGAGGGCGGGGGGTCGGTGGCACCGACGCGGGCGGGGATCCCTGAGATTCGGGCCAGTCCTTCAGTTGTTGCATCAGGGCTTGGATGTGCAGACGGGGCAGATAGGGCCAGTCGCCGGCTTCTTCCAAATCCTGAAGCACCCGATACAGAGCTTGACGGGTGTTGGGCAAAGACTCCCGAAAGGCACCTTCCAGGATCGCGCGGTGCAACTCCTCCAGCAGCCGCAGGAGCATCAGCAGCTCCACACACGCTCCCGCCCTCGCCTGGGCCGCCTGTTCAACGGCCAACATAATCTGACGCAAATCCGGTGGCAGATCCTCCGCCGAGATATACATAGCCACTCGTCTCTGGGTTCTGGGAAGGCAGGGGCTTTCCCATTCTAAGATTCTTCTGCCCTAGGACTGGATGGATTTTGCCCCCACAAGATCCAACTGCGCAGGCTGTTGGGATCCCCGACCCAGGCACTGCCACACCCGCTGCAAGAGGGCATCCAGCCCCTGCTTGGCAATTGCAGAAATGGCCACTACGGAAGTGCCGGCAGCGGCAGACAGCCTCTGGGTGCGCTCGGCAACCTGCTGGGGATCCAGAACATCGATCTTGTTCAAAACCAGGATTTGTGGCTTATCGATTAACCCGTGGCCGTAGGCGCGCAGCTCCTGCTGAATAACCTGGTAATCCTTGACGGGATCCGCCGCCGTGCCATCCACCAAATGAATCAGTACCCTGGTACGCTCCACATGGCGCAAAAACTCATGGCCCAGCCCCACCCCCAAGTGCGCCCCCTCGATCAGCCCCGGAATATCGGCAAACACCACCCCATCTCCCGATGGATGGGGCACCACCCCCAAATTGGGCTGCAACGTGGTGAAGGGGTAGTCAGCAATCTTGGGCCGGGCAGAGGAGACCACCGAAATCAGAGTGGACTTGCCCGCATTGGGCAGGCCGACAATGCCCACCTCGGCAATCAACTTCAGCTCCAGGCGCAGGCGCACCCGTTCTCCCGCTTCGCCCTTGGTGAATTGGCGGGGGGCGCGATTGTGGTTGCTCAAAAAATGGGCATTGCCTAAGCCGCCTTTGCCCCCACGGGCTACCAGCAATTGATCCCCCTTGCCCACCAGATCGCCCAACAATTCCCCCGTCTCCGCATTGAACACCACAGTACCGCAGGGCACCCGCACCAGCCGATCCGCACCACTGGCCCCGCTGCGATGGTTGGGCCCCCCTTTGGCCCCGTGTTCCGCCTTGATCACCGGTTGAAAGCGAAAATCCAACAGAGTTTGCAGGCCGGGATCGGCCACCAAGATCACCGAGCCGCCCCGCCCGCCATTGCCGCCGGATGGCCCCCCAGCCGGCACATACTTCTCACGGCGGAAGGCAACGATGCCATCCCCGCCATTTCCCCCTTGCACTTCAATTTCGGCTTGGTCGATAAAGTGCAATCGTTCTTCTCCCAAATCTTCTATCTTCCAGCTTGGCAAGATCCCCGGAAAACTTGCCACAAAAGACGCTCCTCTAAGCTACGAT
>NZ_JANSIC010000037.1:10792-14367 GCF_047461955.1 Synechococcus sp. R55.7 | reverse complement strand
CAAGATCCACCCCCGGCCTTTCGCGAGGTGAGCGCGGGGCATTTTGTGGCTTGTCACCTGGTGCCCTAGGTAGCCCTCAAGGGATCCCGGCCACGCCGGTTTGGCGGGCAGCCTGGATTACCGCAGCGGCCACCTGAGGAACCACCCGCCCGTCGAAGACCGAGGGGATGATCCACTGGGGATCCAACTCTTCGGCAGGGATCAAGGCAGCAATGGCTTGAGCGGCAGCCAGGCACATCTCGGTGTTGATCTGCTTGGCGCGGCAGTCGAGGGCGCCGCGAAACACGCCCGGAAAGGCCAGCACGTTGTTGATTTGGTTGGGGTAGTCGCTGCGGCCCGTGGCCATCACTGCCACCCGATTGCCCACCAGCTCCGGCTGGATCTCGGGCACCGGGTTGGCCAGGGCAAAGACGATGGGATCCGGTGCCATTTTTTCTACCATCTCCACTGTCAGGGCATTGGCCACGCTCACCCCAATAAACACATCCGCTCCCACCAAGGCTTCCGCCAGGGATCCCTTCTCCTCGACGGCAATGGCCGCCTTCTCGGGGGTGAGATCGGAACGGGAGCGGCTGAGGATCCCTTGGCGGTCGCAGACCAGGATGTGGGCTGCCCCGGCCCGCCGCAGCAGTTGCGTCACGGCAATGCCGGCTGCCCCGGCCCCGTTGAGGACAATGCGCACCTCGTCTAGGCTCTTTTTCACCACTTTCAGGGCATTCAGCAGCGCCGCCAGCACCACAATGGCGGTGCCGTGCTGATCGTCGTGAAACACCGGCAGGTTGAGGCGGGCCTTGAGCTGAGACTCAATGGCAAAGCAGCGAGGGGCGCTGATGTCTTCCAGGTTAAAGCCGCCAAATCCCGGCGCCAGGCGCACCACCGTCTCTACAATTTCCCCCACCTCCTGAGTGGCCAGGCACAGAGGAAAGGCATCGATATCGGCAAAGCGCTTGAACAGCGCCGCCTTCCCCTCCATCACCGGCAAAGCTGCCTCCGGGCCGACATTCCCCAAGCCCAGCACCGCACTGCCATCGGTTACAATGCCTACACTGTTGCCCTTGATGGTGTACTCATAGACCGCGGCGGGGTTGGCAGCAATTTCTAGGGAAACCCGCCCCACCCCCGGCGTGTAGGCCATGGCCAGATCGGCGGCGCTCTCCAGGGGGCTTTTGGCCACCACTTGCAGTTTTCCCCCGCGGTGCAGCTCAAAGGTGCGGTCCACCGCCCGCTCCACCTTCACATTGGCCAAGGAGGCAACGGCGGCGTAAATTTGCTGAGCATGCTCGCTGCTGACGGCATCTACACAGATTTCTCGCACCGTTTCTGCTGCCGATTGGTGGATGAGATCGATCTGGCTGAGGCTGCCTCCCACCTCCGCAATGGCCTGGGTGACGCGGGCTAGGGCTCCCGGCTGGTTGAGCAGGCGAATGCGCAGGGCAATGCTATAGCTAGAGCTGGGGGTAAGTTTTGTCATAGCTCCCTATGGTAGACGAAAAATCCGCTTCCGACTTGCACACCCTGGCCAACTGGCTGGAGGGCTACTACAGCAACCGCACCCAGGCGATGGCAGAGCCGGTGTGGTTTGTGCCGGTCAGCCTTTGGTACGTGCGCCTTCCCCACCTGTTCTCGGAGGGGATCGGCTTTTTTACCGAGCAATTTAACCAGCACACGCCGGGCCAGTTTTATCGCAGCCGGGTGCTCCAGGTATTGGGGGATCCCTTGCGGATCGAGAACTACAAATTGCGGGATCAAGCAGCTTGGGCAGGTGCCTCTCAGGATCCGCAGCGCTTGGCGCAGCTCTCCTTGGCCGACCTGGAGCATTTGCCCGGTTGTCGCATTTTGGTGGAAAAGCGCCCAGACTGCTACCACGGCGAAATGCTGCCAGGTGGAGAATGTCGTCTGAACCCCGGGGATAGCACCTATATCCACATCGAGTTCGACCTCACCCCCAGCGAATTCATCACCTGGGATCGGGGCTTTGACGCCGCCACTGGCCAACAAACCTGGGGATCCCGCGCCGGACCCTACCGTTACCAAAAAGGGATCCCACCGGCCTCTTCCCCTCGCCCTTGGGGAGAGAGGGACAGGGGGTGAGGGCCAGAAAACAGTCAGGGGAACAAAAAAGGCAACAGATCTCGAAATCCTTTGCGCAGCCTGAGCAAAAAGATCAGCCGTTCCACCTCGGGGGAGACGGATCCGGTTTCGGGCCGAGCTGCCAAGGCTTCCTGGAGTTCCAGAGCCTCGGCGGCGGCGAGGGGCTGATTATCGACCGGAGAGCGAGCCCGCAAATCTGGCTGCGCCCGCAGCACCTCTTCAGGGATCTCATCGGCAGGGGGCAGTGCCCAAGCTTCCGGCCAAAGCAGCAGCAGACCCGCGCAGCAGCCCAGTCCTGCACTCCAGAGCCGTTGGCCCATCCGACCGGTTCTCCTAGCGTTGTCCACTGAACTCCACCCCTTGAAGGGATCCCTCCCAACCTTTCCCAACCCCTCGACCTGTTGCTGGGGGAAAGGGGGGGATCCCTTTAGCTGGCCATGGCTTCCGAGCGCTCTTGGATCACCCGATCCACGATGCCGTAAGCCTGAGCTTCCGTGGCCGAGAGGTAAAAGTCTCGCTCCACATCCCGCTCGATTTTCTCCAGCGGTTGGCCGGTGGTTTGCGCCAAGATCTCGTTCATGCGTCGTTTGACTCGCAGAGTTTCGCGGGCGCGAATTTCAATGTCGCTGGCTTGGCCTTGGATCGTGCCCAGCGAAGGCTGGTGCAGCATGATGCGGGAGTGGGGCAGGGCAAACCGCTTGCCCTTGGTGCCAGCAGCCAACAAAAAGGCTCCCATTGAAGCTGCTTGGCCCACGCAAACCGTAACGATATCTGGCTTGATGTGGTTCATGGTGTCGTAGATGGCCATGCCCGCCGTCACAGAGCCACCGGGAGAATTGATGTACATCACAATGTCCTTTTGCGGATCCTGCGAGTTGAGGTAGAGCATCACCCCCACGATGGTATTGGCCAAGCTATCGTCAATGGGCTCGCCGATAAACAAAATCCGCTCTTGGTACAGGCGATCGTCAAGGCTAATCCACTGGCTATAGGGCTCGCCGGGCAAACGGTAGGGAACCCGAGGCACTCCAATCGGCATAAGTTTCTCCTGGCAAAGTATGAAACACAGAACGACGCGCTTGTAAGATATCTTCCGCGCTCAAATCCAGCTGGGGCAAAACCGAGGAAACAATGCGTCCAGATCCAGTTTTGACCTCGCCTTCGTATTCTCCGCCAACCCAGCGCACCGCGGAAACGGACTGCTTGGCTGGATCCACTGGGATCCCACGGGCAGCGTAATCTTTGCGCTTGTCTTGATCATCGTGTTTTTCATTGTCTACTCCGGGGGAAACGACTTCCACCACCAACAGCGGCAGGGGCATGTGCAGGCAAGGATTCCGCAACCGTTTCCCAGCAAGCTCACATAGCGGGATGCAAAGCCATCACCTCTGGATTGCGCAACCGAGCCTTGGCTGCGGGCACTTCGACCTCAACTTGGCCCAAGCTCAGGCGTTGGATGGGCAAAAACTTGGGCAATTCCGCAA
>NZ_JANSIC010000037.1:6126-10692 GCF_047461955.1 Synechococcus sp. R55.7 | reverse complement strand
GACGGATCCCTCTGCTTTAGTTTTTGGCTGCTGCCAACTTCGGCACGCCTTTGGAACTGGTCAGCACCTGATCGATGAGGCCGTAGGCTTTGGCTTCCTCTGGTGTCATGAAAAATAGCCGCTCCGTGTCCTTCTTGATGCGCTCCATAGGCTGGCCCGTGCTGCGGGACAGTTGCTCCAGCATCATGTTGCGCAAAGTCAGAATCTCGCGGGTGCGAATTTCAATGTCGCTGGCCTGTCCACGGGTGCCCCCATAGGGCTGGTGGAGCACGATCGTGGCATTGGGCAGACTGGCCCGAAATCCTTTGGCTCCTGCTGCCAATAACATGGCCGCCATCCCAATGGCATTGCCGATGCAGATAGTATGCACAGGCGGCTTGATGTAGTTCATGGTGTCCAGAATGGCAAAGGCCGCTGTGTCGTAGTTATAGGTGCCCGTCGAGTTGATGTACATCTTGATCGGCTTTTCCCGATCCTCGTACTGCAGATACAGCAGTTGCTCGATGATTAGCTTGGTGACGTTGGCATTCGACTCCTCTGCAAGGGGCAAGCCCAGGTAGACAATGCGCTCCTGCAGCAGCAGCGAAGCCAAATCTGGGGGTGGGGTACGAACCGGAGCGCCGCCATAGTAGTAGTAGGTCGATTGCACCATGCCAGAGATCTCCTACGCCTGGGTCTGTTCAACTGAAAAACACCAGAAAAACAACACTTGAGGACCACAAGGGATCCGCAGCATCCCAACGGATCCCTTGCAGTCTGAGGACCTCTCAAAGCCAGCTTTACTCCGCCCCTTGAGGCAAGAGAACCCGCTCCGGCTCCGTGACCAACACCTTGGGCTTGCGCTCCTCATCCACATCGATGAGCACCTCCGATCCCTCCCGGACATGCCCAGTCAGGATCTCTTCCGCCAGGATGTCTTCCAGCAAGCGTTGGATGGCGCGGCGCAGCGGGCGTGCCCCATAGCTGGGGTTATACCCCTCCTCCACCACCAAGTCTTTGAAGCGGTCGCTGACCGTAAGGCGGATTTTCTTCTCCGTCATGCGGTCAAACACTTCCTTGAGCAGGATGTCGGCAATCTGCTTCACCTCATCCTTGGTCAGTTGCCGGAAGACGATGATCTCGTCCACGCGGTTGAGGAACTCCGGACGGAAGTACTGCTTCAGCTCCTCATTCACCAGGTTGCGGATGCGGTTGTAGTTGGCATCCTCGTCGTTGGTGTTGAACTCGAAGCCGAGGCTGCCGCCGCCCTTCTCGATGACCTTCGAGCCGATGTTAGAGGTCATCACGATCAGGGTGTTCTTGAAGTCCACCGTGCGGCCTTTGGCATCGGTCAGGCGGCCATCCTCCAGGATTTGCAGCAATAGGTTAAACACATCCGGGTGCGCCTTCTCGATCTCATCGAAAAGCACCACCGTGTAGGGGCGGCGCCGCACCGCTTCTGTGAGCTGACCCCCCTCGTTGTAGCCCACATAGCCCGGCGGGGATCCGATCAGCTTGCTGACCGTGTGCCGCTCCATGTATTCCGACATGTCGAGGCGGATCATGGCCGACTCGGAGCCGAAGAAGTAGGCTGCCAAAGCCTTGGTCAGCTCGGTTTTGCCCACCCCTGTTGGGCCGGAGAAGATGAAGCTGGCGATGGGGCGGTTGGGATTTTTCAGCCCCACCCGAGCGCGGCGGATGGCCCGGGAGATGGCCCGCACCGCTTCGTCTTGGCCGATGATGCGCTGGTGCAGGGTTTCTTCCATGTTCAGCAGCTTCACTGACTCGCTCTCGGTCAGCTTGGCCACCGGCACCCCCGTCCAGGCGCTGACCACTTGGGCCACGTCCTCTTCGGTTACCTCGGGCATTTCGCTGCGGCTGCTCTCCTCGGCTTTTTTGGCAGCGGCAATGGCGCGGATCTGCTGCTTGATCTCCATCTCCCGATCCCGCAGCTCACCAGCCTTGTCGAAGTTCTGGGCCCGCACCGCAGCGTCTTTCTCCTTGAGCACTCGCCGCAACTCTTGATCCAGCTCCCGCGCCGCCGGGGGCAGTTGAGAGTTGATCAGGCGCACCCGCGAAGCAGCCTCGTCGATCAAATCGATGGCCTTATCTGGCAAGAACCGGTCGGAGATGTACTGGTCGGCCAGCTTGGCTGCCGCATCCAAGGCGGCATCGGAGATCTTCAGCTTGTGGTGCTGCTCGTAGCGCTCCCGCAAGCCAAACAGGATCTCGATGGTCTCGGAGACCGTCGGCTCGCCCACCATGATGGGCTGGAAGCGGCGCTCCAGAGCAGCATCCCGCTCGATGTGCTTGCGGTACTCATCCAGGGTGGTGGCGCCGATGCACTGCAGCTCGCCGCGGGCCAAAGCAGGCTTGAGGATGTTGGCGGCATCAATCGCCCCTTCCGCAGCCCCGGCCCCGATCAGGGTATGTACCTCGTCGATGACCAGGATGATGTTGCCGGCATTGCGGATCTCATCCATGATTTTCTTGAGGCGCTCTTCAAACTCGCCGCGGTACTTGGTGCCGGCCACCAGCAAACCAATATCCAGGCTGATCACCCGCTTGTCGGCCAAAATATCCGGCACATCCCCCTGCACAATGCGCTGGGCCAAGCCTTCGGCAATGGCAGTTTTGCCCACCCCTGGCTCGCCAATGAGGACGGGGTTGTTCTTGGTGCGGCGGCCCAGGATCTGGATCACCCGCTCGATCTCCCGCGTCCGACCGACCACCGGATCCAGCTTGCCCTCCTGGGCCAGTTGGGTGAGGTTGGAGCCGAATTCGTCCAGGGTGGGCGTTTTGGTGCGACTGGAGGATCCCCCCCCCGCCGTCACTTCGGCGGTCTCGCCCAACATGCGGATCACCTGGGTGCGCACCTTGGAGAGATCCACCCCCAGGTTTTCCAAAACGCGGGCTGCCACCCCTTCCCCTTCTCGGATCAGGCCCAGGAGCAGGTGCTCAGTGCCGATGTAGTTGTGGCCGAGCTGGCGGGCCTCTTCTAGGGAGAGTTCCAGCACTCGCTTGGCGCGGGGAGTGAAAGGGATCTCGACGGCCACAAAACCGGATCCCCGACCGATAATTTTCTCGACTTCAATGCGGGCGTCCTTCAAGTTCACTCCCATGGACTTGAGAACTTTGGCGGCGACCCCAGTGCCCTCGCCGATTAACCCCAACAAAATTTGCTCGGTGCCAACGAAATTGTGACCTAACCGTCTGGCTTCTTCTTGGGCCAGCATGATCACCTTGATGGCTTTTTCTGTAAAGCGTTCAAACATGATCCTCGGGCTCCCTACGCCTGCATCAAGGCGGACTTGATAGGGGTAATCCTAGCACAAGTTCTGGCGAAACCAAGGGACGGTAAATACCCCAGACGGAAGCTGTCTGGGGCCAAAACGCGCCTGGAGAGATTTGAACTCCCGACACCGTGGTCCGTAGCCACGTGCTCTAGTCCACTGAGCTACAGGCGCAAAAGGGGCGGGCCAACCACGGTTGACTGTCTGTCCATACTATCTGTCCATAGTTACTCAGATACTATCCAGTACTATCCAGAGACAGAGATGGACATCTATCAATGTGGCTTAGGCATTCTAGCACAAGAGCGTTTTTTGGAAAGTCCAACGGGGGTGTAGATATCCGCCAGCGTTAACATTGCCCTTGCCAAGGTTGCCGGACTTCTCCCCCCACTTCGAGGCCGGCTTGGGGGCTGGTGGCCTTGATCACCGGCGTCCAGACTTGGCCGTTGCGCTGCCAAAGCTGCAGGTGCAGATGTCCTGCCAGGGTATCCCGACAGTTGCGCTGCATCCCTTCTGGGCCAGGAGTGAATACAGTTTGGCCAGGCCGTCCCGTGTGCCCTTCCAGCTGAATACACCAGAGGGCGCTCTCTCCCCGGATTCGCCAAGATCCCCAGGGATCCACTTGCCAAGTCAGATGAGCTTGCCCAGGCCGCCATTCCAAAAAGGGCTGGGATCCCCACCCATGCAAGCTGATCAGGGCCACTTCTTCGGGGCGGGTGAGCACCTGCCGCTCAGCTCCGGCACAGGTGAGGCTAAGGCCGGGATGCTGGGGAAAGGCGTTGCACTGGATCCAAAACCAGCGGCGAGGAAAGCTTTGGCCCCAATTTTTTTCGGCGTAGGCGGGAGCCTGCTGAAATGCATAGCGCCTGCCTCTCCACTCCACCCAGCCGGTGGCCAAGCCATGGCTCATGAGGATCTGCCAGCCCGGCTCAAAGATGGGCAGATAAGACCAGGCTCCCATGGTGGCTCGGGGTGGGATCCCATAGGCAAAACGAGGCTGAATGCGGTAGAGCCAGCGAATGGGCTCAGAGCCCAAGGGATCCGGCAAAATCCCCTGGTTGAGGTGGGCGGTGTATTGGTAGCCGCTGGCGGTGCGCTGGAAGAAGGTGAAGGGATCCTGAAGGCCGCGACAGCCGGGGCCTGGGATCCCTGAGTGCCCCAAGGCCAGATGGGTTGAGCTGGCCCAAAAGCGGCGGGGATTGGGGAAGGTGCGCCAATGCAACTCCTCCTCCGGCCCCAACACCTGCGCCATGCCCCCGCGCTTGGGATCGATGGCGTACATGAAGGCAAAGCT
>NZ_JANSIC010000037.1:0-6026 GCF_047461955.1 Synechococcus sp. R55.7 | reverse complement strand
CGTTGGAGGAAACGCCATTGAGACCTAAGCCATCGCAACAATGATAAACGGAAGTCTATGCTTACCAAAATAATAATTGTATTGTTTCTATATTTATTTGCCCTTAGGATATCAACCAAGCTGAGATTTAAGGATTTCTTGAGATTTCACGAAGGAAATCCATGGGTCAGGCGACTTGAACCGGAAAGCTTCCATCTTGCCTTCACATATCCTTTCGATGAGGTGAGCATGACGTCACGTCGTAACTTTTTGCTGTCTGCGGGTGCGGCCACCGTGGGTGGACTCGTGAGTGGCAGCTTAGCACGGGCCAGCACAGGCTACTGGGTTGCCCAGGCCAGCGGCCCAGAAACCCCCAATCTCAGGTTAGGCTTTATACCGATTGTGGAGTCTGCCCCCCTGATCATCGCCAAGGAGAAGGGCTTTTTCGACAAGCATGGCATGACCGGTGTAGAGGTGTTGAAACAGGCCAGTTGGCCGGCAGCCCGTGACAACGTGGTCATCGGCTCAGCGGGTGGGGGAATCGACGGTGGCCAGTGGCAGATGCCGATGCCTCACATGATCCACATTGGCGCCATCACCAACAATCAGCCGGTGCGCATGGCAGTTCTGTGTCAGTTGATCACCCAAGGCAACGGGATTGCCATTGCCGGAATGCATGCTGGCAAGGGTTTGGGGCTAGATGTTTCTGGAGCTGCAGACTACATCAAAAATTTCAGCGCCAGCAACGGACGCAAATTCAAGGCCGCTCATACCTTCCCCAACGTCAATCAAGATTTTTGGATCCGTTACTGGTTTGCTGCTGGGGGGGTAGATCCGGATCAAGACATCGACCTGTTGGCGGTTCCCTCTGCCGAAACGGTGCAGGGAATGCGCAATGGCACCATGGATGCTTTTAGCACCGGGGATCCCTGGCCCTACCGGATTGTGGCCGATGGGATCGGGTTTATGGCGGCCCTTACCCAACAGATTTGGCCCTTTCACCCCGAAGAATACTTGGCCATTCGCGCCGATTGGGTAGAGCAAAACCCCAGGGCCACACAAGCCACTTTGATGGCGGTGATGGAAGCGCAGCAATGGTGCGACGATCCGGCCAACCGAGAAGAACTGACACGCATTCTCTCAGGGCGTGCCTACCTGAATGTGCCGGTTGAAGTTCTCACCCCTCCCTTTCAAGGCAACTACGAATTGGGAGACGGCAAGCCAGCTGTTCAAGATTTCAATGCCGGGCCCTTGTACTGGGAAGATGGCCGGGGCAGCGTCTCTTACCCCTATAAGAGCCATGACCTTTGGTTCCTGACGGAATCCTTGCGTTGGGGCTTCCACGCTCGCTTCCTTCCCGATCTGGATACTGCCCGTCGTCTGGTGGATGAAGTGAACCGTGAAGATCTCTGGCGTGAGGCCGCCCAGGCACTGGGGGTGAAGAACATCCCCAACAACACCTCGCGGGGAACAGAGCGTTTCTTTGACGGTGTGGTGTTTGACCCACAGGATCCGCAGGCTTACCTGAACAGCCTGAAAATCAAAAGGGTCTAGCTGAATAGCTTGATTGGGCCAAGTTCCTCACCTTCTTTCGCAGGAAGTCCATGGCTTACCGTTTCCTTGTTCGAATCTCTCGCGCGACAGGGATCCTGCCTACCTGTGGGATCCCACGAGGTCGAAAAAAGCGGTGCCGAGCTTTCTGCCCAAACGATGGAAAGTTGATGGATGCTATGAGCCTCGCACTTTTTGAATAACTTTAAATGCCATGTTGAGGATCGGCTATGTTGGCTCTACTTCACGTTCCGCGCGAACTCTTCAGGGATCCTCCTTTTGAGAGGCCGGCCCAGCCCCGCTGGGACAAGCTCATCCTTTCAATAGCCGTAGGAATCCTGAGTTTTCTGATTGTCGTGAGAGTTTTGTTGAGTTTGCAATCCCTGTGTTTGCCCATCCAACGAAAAGGCAAGGCCAATCCCAGTTCATGCTCTGTTTCCAACACGTTGTAGAACCCTGCGGCTGGAATGTTCTGAGAGCGCGACAACAGAGAACCTTGTAAAACCCTATCCTCCTCTAGGAGCTATGACGACAACACTTTCTTCTCCGGCAAAATCTGCAACGGCGAAGCTCGATTTGGCGAAGTACCGAGATCAGATTCTCCCCCCTGTGGTGGGTATTGTTGGATTCCTGCTCATCTGGCAGCTCTTGGCCAGTGCCAACCTTATTCGGCTGCCGGGGCCCTGGGATGTGTGGATGGATGAGCGCAGCCGATATCTGATCCTGCATCCTTTGTATCGCAACAGCGACCTCGACCAAGGGCTGCTGCGCCAAACCTTGGCCAGCCTACAAAGGGTGGCCATCGGCTATTGCAGTGCCGCTTTGGTGGGCATCACGTTGGGCATTTTGGTGGGAAGCAGTGTGTGGATCAACCGAGCTTTGGATCCCATTTTCCAATTTTTGCGCATGGTAGCTCCCTTGGCTTGGGTGCCCATATCTTTGGCTGCTTTGCAACGCAATGAGCCGGCTGCCCTGTTCGTTATTTTTATTACCTCAATTTGGCCCATTCTCATCAACACGGCTGTGGGGGTGAGACAGATCCCGGAAGACTACATCAACGTCTCCAAAGTGCTCAAGCTCTCCAAAGTGGACTTCTTTTTTAAGGTGTTGCTGCCCTCAGCCCTGCCCTACATGTTCACAGGTCTGCGCATCGGCATCGGCCTGTCTTGGCTGGCCATTATTGCCGCAGAAATTGTGATGTCAGGTGTGCCGGGGATCGGCTTTTTCATCTGGGATGCCTACCAGCAGAACTACGTTACGGAGATCATCGTTGCCGTCATCTACATCGGAGCGGTGGGATTGCTTTTGGATCGCCTGATGTCTGTTTTGCAAAACAAGATAGCCAACCAATGATGTGTTGGATGTGTTGTCAGTATGTGGTTGGTTTGAGGCTAGACGGGTGATAGGTTGGGAGGTTTTCTGTGTCTGTATTGGTCAGTGTGGAGCAGGTGGAAAAATCTTTTGCTCTGCCCGGAGGGCAGGAATACCTTGCTCTGAAAGGGATCGATCTGCAAATCCATCGAGGGGAGTTTGTCTCCTTAATCGGCCACTCCGGCTGTGGCAAATCCACCCTATTGAACATGGTGGCGGGGCTGTCTTTGCCTACGGGGGGGATCGTGGCTTTGGATGGGCATACCATCACCGCTCCCGGCCCCGATCGCATGGTGGTGTTTCAGCATTACTCGCTTTTGCCTTGGCTAACGGTTCGGCAAAACATTGCGCTGGCGGTGAATGCCGTTCTTAAAAACCATTCTCCGGCGGAGCGTCAGCAGATCGTGGAAGAGCACATCGATCTGGTGGGCTTGCGCCACGCAGCAGATAAGCTCCCAGCCCAATTGTCCGGGGGTATGAAGCAGCGGGTGGCCATTGCCCGTGCCCTGGCTTTGCGGCCCAAAGTGTTGTTGTTGGATGAGCCATTTGGCGCTTTGGATGCGCTCACGCGCGGGAACTTGCAAGAGCAGTTAATGCGCATCTGTGAAGAACATCAGATGACCACTCTCATGGTCACCCACGATGTGGACGAAGCGGTTCTTCTGTCAGATCGTGTGGTCATGCTCACCAATGGGCCGGGATCCCGAATTGGGAACATTTTAACCATTGACATTCCTCGGCCCCGCCGTCGGCTGGAGGTGGTCAACCATCCCAGCTACTACAGCTACCGCAGCGAGATCATCTACTTTTTGAACCAACAAAAACGGATTAAGCAATGGCGTGCTCGCCGCAGCACTGTGGTGGCCAGGCATGGCTTGGAAAAGATCAACTTGGAGATCGGCTTTGTGCCCCTCACTGCCTGCGCTCCCTTGGCTGTAGCTAAAGAAAAAGGGTTTTTTGCCAAACACGGCTTGGAAGAAGTGAATTTGGTGCGGGAAACCAGTTGGCGAGGGATCCAAGACGGCATTCAGGGAGGTTATCTGGATGCGGCCCAAATGCCCGCCGGTATGCCGGTGTGGATGTCCTTGGGCGGAGGGGATAACCCGCCTCAGCCGGTGGTTACGGCCCTCACCTTGACCCGCAACGGCAATGCCATCACCTTGCATAAGCGGTTCTACGAGCAAGGGATCCACACCCTCAGCCAGTTGAAGGCTTACATTCTGGATAGTCCCAGCCGTCGGCTTACCTTTGGGGTGGTGCATCCCAGCTCTATGCACAATTTGCTGTTGCGCTACTGGCTGGCAGCCGGTGGGATCCACCCGGATCATGACGTGGTGCTGAAAACGCTGCCTCCGGCCCAGATGGTGGCCAACCTGACAGCCGGCAACATCGATGGCTACTGTGTGGGAGAGCCCTGGAATTTGCGGGCAGCCTTAGAGGGCAGTGGCTTTACGGTGGCTACAGACCTGGAGATTTGGCTGGGCCATCCCGGCAAAGTGTTGGGGGTGCGAGAAGATTGGGCCAGAGCCTACCCCAACACCCACATTGCCTTGGTGAAAGCGCTGTTGGAAGCCTGCCGCTACTGTGAAGACCCGGCCCATCACGACGAGATTCGCGAGCTGCTCAGCCGCCGCGCCTACCTGAGCACCGACCCCTCCTACATTCATCTGGGGGATCCCCAGCGTCTGATCTGTGACTTGGACAGGCCGATGCGGGAATATGCCCACCACCGCTTCTTTCTGGGAGCCGGCAACCGTCCCAGCCGCACCGAGCATCTGTGGATGATGACCCAAATGGCCCGCTGGGGGGAGCTGCCCTTCCCCCGCAACTGGGTGGAGATCGTGGAGCGGGTATGTCAGGTGG
Source organism: Synechococcus sp. R55.7 (assembly GCF_047461955.1). Classification (NCBI taxonomy): domain Bacteria; kingdom Bacillati; phylum Cyanobacteriota; class Cyanophyceae; order Synechococcales; family Synechococcaceae; genus Synechococcus; species Synechococcus sp. R55.7. The sequence goes on along the minus strand of NZ_JANSIC010000037.1, from coordinate 1,262 downwards.
GGGTGTTCAGCACGGCAGCCCGCGAGCTGGGACTGGATGTCTCCTACCAAAGGCAGCCCATTCAGTTGTTCGATGGGATCCCCTTTAATGGTGAGGATCCCCTGGCCTACCTCAACAGTTTGGCGATTAAGCACGATATTTATGTAGCCGAGGTTGCCTTAGATCGTCGTCCTGTGTTGCTCTAGATACCCACTTGGGCGCCCTTGCAAAAGCACATTCCCCGTTGTGAGAAAATCATGAGTTGGAGCACCCTACGATGACTGCCCTCTTGACAACCTCTACCCCAGCGAACGTAGCCGCAGAACCCTACCTAAGCCTTGAGAATGTCAGCAAGACCTACTCAACTCCCAAGGGGGATTATCCCGTCTTGCGAGATATCAACCTCAGTGTGAACGAGGGAGAGTTTGTCTGCTTGGTTGGGCATTCCGGCTGTGGCAAAACCACCCTGCTGAATATGGTTTCCGGATTTGCCCAGCCCACCAGTGGCTCGGTGAAGCTGAAAGGGCAGCCGATTACAGCTCCTGGCCCGGAGCGCATGGTAGTGTTTCAAGGGTATGCCCTGTTGCCTTGGCTCACGGTTTATGAAAATGTTTATTTGGCCGTTCGGTCGGTATTTCCCCAAAAGAGCCAGTCGGAAAAGCATCGAATTGTGGAAGAACATTTGGATTTGGTGGGGCTGGGGGAAGCCGCTCAGAAATATCCCTCGCAAATTTCGGGAGGGATGAAACAGCGGGTAGCCATTGCTCGTGCGTTGGCCATCCGTCCAGAAGTGCTGATTTTGGATGAACCCTTCGGGGCCTTGGATGCCATTACCAAAGAGGAGCTTCAAGAGGAGCTGTTGCGCATTTGGGATGAACATCGCTGCACGGTTTTGATGATTACCCACGACATTGATGAGGCGCTGTTTTTGGCCGACCGCCTGGTGCTGATGACCAATGGCCCTGCAGCCACCATCGGGCAGATCGTGACCATCCCCTTCCCGCGCCCTCGGGATCGCGAGCGGATTCTTGAAGATCCGCAGTACTACCGCCTGCGCAACTCGGTTCTCAGCTATCTCTACGGCCATGAAGCCAACCCAGAGGCGGCTTACCGGTAAATCCAACCTGGAGCAGTTGACGGAGCGAGAGGGCGACAAGGCAACCCAAAACCCAAAAACCACACACCTTGGCCATCAGGTGCAGCCCCTGGTCAGGCGATCCGCAAACCTCTCTTGGAACTCGCACACAACGCCGTGCAACCGCTCGTCCAAAACGGCCAGCGTC
>NZ_JANSIC010000036.1:5827-14567 GCF_047461955.1 Synechococcus sp. R55.7 | reverse complement strand
ACCTAGACAAGGGCAGGGATCCGAGATCCTCCCAAGGCCTCCACCAATGCCCGCACTTGAGCCACCATGGCCACTTCATCCTGGAGCCGGCTGACAGCTTTGCCCACCCCTACACCTGAAGCGCCGGCAGCAATGGCCAAGCGCACTGTTACCGTCGAGAGGCCGGAAGCGCAGATAACCGGTACCGAGACGACACGGCTAATTTCATAGGCGGCGGCCAGGGTGGGGGCAGCCTTCTCGATCAGGCCCAGGGATCCCCCGTGAACCGGCTCGGCACTGGTGCTGCCCTCGGTTTGGATGAGATCGGCTCCCAGATCCTCCAGTTTCTCGGCCAATTCTGCCTGTTGATTCAGAGGCAGAGTGTGGGGAACGGTTACCGACAAGAGCGTGCGGGGCAGAAGAGAGCGGGTTCGGCGGGTAAGGTCTAGGACTTCCGCTGCGGAGAAGATGCGGCCTGAAGGGTAGAAGCTGTCGTAATTGCCGATCTCGGCCATGTCTGCTCCTGCCTGTACGGCTGCGGCCAACTGCTGCGGCTCCACCGCCGACACACAGATGGGCAGATCGATCTGGGCGCGTACCCGCTGCACCAATTCGGGGCTGGCAGCGATATCCACCCAAGTGGCCCCTCCCTGTTGGGCGGCGCGGGTGATGCTCAGAACCGACTGCAGGTCGAAGTTTTGTAGACCGCTGATGATCTTGAGGGCCCGACGTTGGGCCAGAGCGTCGAAAAGAGCAGCGTGAGAGGCAGTGGTCATAGGCTCGTCAGCTTGTGGAAAGGCAGTCTAAGAGGAGTGAAAACAAACGGCTGCTAAAGCTAGGCTTGGGGAAGCCTTTGCTCAGTCTAGAGGGTTTGCCTCAATCCCACAAGGGATCCCTCTTTACCCCATCATCCCAGTCCTTTTGGCTCACCACAATTCTTCAATAGATTCAATAGAATAGGGATCCCTTCTTGCAAGCCATCATGTATCGCTCTCCCTTCCCCTTCCTGGGCCTGCCTGAGCCGGATCCGGAGATGGCCCAAGCAATTCTCCTGCCCGTCCCCTACGAGGCCACCACCTCCTATGGCAAAGGCACCGCCAAAGGCCCTCAGGCGCTGTTGCAGGCTTCTGCCTATGTGGAGATCTACGACGAGGTACGGGATCGCCAGCCAGCTCTTCACCCCGACTTCTCGGAAGAGATCTCCCGCTACTGGACGGCCCCCCCGGTGGAGTTGGAAGGTCTGGGATCTTCCGCCCAGGAGCTGGCTATGGCCGAAATCCAGCGTCGCGCTGCCGAGTGGGTGAGACCGGGGCGGTTCCTGCTTTCCATTGGTGGGGAGCACTCCATCAGCGGGCCCCTGATTGCTGCCCACCTGGCCCATTATCCGGAGCTGCACGTCCTGCAAATCGATGCCCACTGCGACCTGAGAGATAGCTACGAGGGATCCCGCTATTCCCATGCTTCTGCCATGGCCCGCGTGGTGGAGCAAGTGGGCAGCCGCCTCACCCAAGTGGGGATCCGCTCCATCTGCGCCGAAGACCGCCAGACCATTCGCGAGCGCCGTCTGCACACCTTTTTTGCCCACAGCTTGCACACCAAGCCAGCCCAGGAGTGGATCCCAGAGGTGATCGCCACCTTGGGCCCCCAGGTTTACCTGACGGTGGATGTGGATGGGCTGGATCCCGCTGTGGTGCCGGCCACCGGTACCCCCGAACCCGGCGGCTTGGGCTGGTGGGAGACGGTGGAGCTGATCCGGGCGCTAGGACAGCAACGGCAAATTGTCGGCGCCGATGTGGTCGAGCTGTCGGTCACGGGGGAACGGGAAACCGATCGCCGCAGCGCCTTCACGGTCGCCAAACTGGCCTATCAGATCTTGGCTGCGGCCTTGGGTTAAGCTCAAGAAGAGCTTGGCCGGCCATCCCCGGGGCACCTGTTCGAGTTCTTTAGGTTTTTGGGTAACACACCTGTGAAATCGGCCCACCCCCGTCGTCCTGCTTTTGAACTTCCCGCTTTGTCCTGGATTCCCTTGGTGGGTGGGGCATTGCTGCTGATCCTCTTGGCCACCTTGCTGCAGTGCTTGGTGGTGGTGCCTGCCGGCACACGGGCCGTGGTGTTCAACTCCCTGACGGGGCTGAAGCCGCAGCCGCTGGGAGAAGGGCTGCACCTCCTGCTGCCGCTGGTGGAAACGCCTATCTTCTACGACGTGCGCACCCAAACCTACACCATGGCCTCCCAACGCTCCGAAAACCAGGGGGATGATGCGTTGAAAGTGCTCAGCGCCGACGGCCAGCAGATCTCCCTCGATGTCTCGGTGCGCTTTCGCTTGGATCCCGACCAAGTGGCCCACCTGCACCAGACCATTGGCCCTTCCTACGTGGACAAAGTGATTCGCCCAGAGGTGCGGACGGTGGTGCGCAATGAACTGGCTTTGCACCGCGCCATCGCCGTTTTCTCGGAAGAACGCGAGCAGATCCAGGAAAATGTGGAGCGGCAGCTCTCCAGCATTTTTGCTGAGAATGACCTGATCTTGCAAAACGTGCTGCTGCGCAATGTCCGCTTCTCCGACCAATTCCAAACGGCCATCGAGCAAAAGCAAATTGCCGAGCAAGAGAAAGAGCGGGAACGCTTCCTCGTGGAAAAAGCAGAGCTGGAAAAACAACGATTGGTGATCCTGGCAGAAGGAGAAGCCCAAGCCATTCGCCTCCAGGGGGAAGCCCTGAAGCAAAACCCAGAAGTGGTGCAGTTGGACTACGCGCGCAAACTGGCGCCCGGCACCCGCGTGATCATCTCCCGACCGGATCCCTGGCAGCGGTAGCGGACAGCCCGTTGGCTCTGGGTTCTGCAAAAATCTATCCCAGAGCATTGTTGCCAATTGGAACGAGAATGGGGATAGAGATCCCCGGCCTGCTGACCTGACGATGCCCCTTGACGAGCAGCTCATCCACAGCCGCATTCAGGCCATCCGAGCCCAGATCCCAGACCATGTGGAGATCATGGCAGTGAGCAAAGGCTACAGTGCCGACCACATCCGCGCCGCCTATCGGGCTGGGATCCGCCACTTTGGGGAGAGTCGAGTGCAAGAGGCCGCCGTCAAACAAGGGCAACTGCAAGATCTGACCGATATCGTCTGGCACTTGATCGGGCATCTGCAGACCAACAAAGTCAAACCGGCCCTCAAGCAATTTGCCTGGATTGACAGCGTCGATAGCTTGCGCCTGGCCAAGCTGATCAACCAAAAGGCTTGGGAGCTGCACCTCACCCCCAAGCTTTGCCTGCAGGTTAAATTGGCTCCGGATCCCAATAAGTTCGGCTGGCTCATCCCCGATCTGTTGCAGAGCCTCCCCGAACTGAACCAACTGCTGCAGGTGCAAATTGTGGGCCTGATGACCATTTTGCCTTTGGGCTTGAGCTCAGAGGCGGCCCTAGACCTGTTTCGCAAGCTGGCCGAACTGGCCGATTACATCCAGCGCAGCGGCTATGAACATCTGCAGGTGCACACCCTCTCCATGGGCATGTCCGACGATTACCTCCTGGCGGTGGCAGCAGGCTCTAACTTGATCCGGCTGGGGCGCGCTTTGTTTGCCGACGCCGAGCAGGAATAGATGTGACCTCTGTGAAGCCGTTAAATTGTGATTAAATTTTGTGTAAAGCCGCGAACTCCGGAGTCGCCCTGCGGGGTACCTTCGGGGCGAGAGTTCGGCTTGGCTCGATCAAAAGCGGGGGGATCCCGCCCAGGATTTGCCCTATTGGGGAAATTTTGGGGAAATTTGTAATCATTTGCGTTACTTCCGTTAACGTGGGCTCAATCCAGACGGGGAGCAGAGTTCAATCCTGCCAAACAACGGCTTGGCAAGTGAGATGACATCTTCACTTCTTCTGGGTAAACTCTAGTCGTCGAATCAATGGGGTTTTGTTAACCTACGTTAGCCCCCACCTGCTTCGGCAGCTTCCTGAGCAAACCCTGTCTCAGCCTATTGAAAGACTTTGACCGAGAATAAAAGGACGCCCCCTAGCTTGAGTGAGCCACTCAGGATCCAATCAAGAGCCTGAATCCTACGCTCGCCGTAAACCCATGACCTGTAGTGAGGATGTGCATATGAATGTCAATGGAATCTGGAGCAGGGTAAGAGATTTTGTGGGTCTGAATGATCCCGTGGACGGCCTGGAGGAGTACTCTGAAATGGAAGGGCAGGATGATTACCAACTGCTCTACGAGGGACGCCGTTCCCAACCGGCTGCTCCCCCCGAAGAGGAGGAAGTGAGTACCCTTCCGCGAGGGCGGCGGCAACGGGGAGTGGAAGCGGGGGAGGGCTCTGCCGGTCGAGAAGAGTCGCGGGGCCATCGGCGCAGTCAGCATCGGGATCGCTCAGCAGGGGGCAGTATGGGGAGCAACGTGATTGGATTACCGGGCGTAAACCCACCCACCAGTGAAGTGGTGGTGATGGAGCCGCGCAGCTTCGATGAGATGGCTCAGGTTATCCAGTACCTACGGGAGCGCAAGACGGTGATCATGAACTTGACCCTAATGGATCCCGCTGAGGCGCAGCGCTCTGTGGATTTCGTTGCCGGCGGCACCTACGCCATCGATGGCCACCAAGAGCGCATCGGAGAGAACATTTTTTTGTTCACCCCCAGCACGGTGATGGTTTCCACCCCCAGTAGCCAAGTGGTGCAGCCGCTGCAGCGCCCTTTGCAAAGCCCTACCCCCCTCTGGCCCAGCACCTATGAGCATCTGCAGGCAGTAGGTCAGCACTAGTTGCTATGGAGCGGCCACTGCTAAGTGTTATCGGGGGTGGAGCCATGGGATCCGCCCTGCTGCGGCGTTGGGTAGCTGTGGGAGTTTATCCTGCAGCTCAGATGGCTTTGCGGGAGCCCGATCTGGACAAGGCTGTGGCCCTGCAGCAGGAGCTGGGTATCCGATTGTTGGCGGATCCATCCCAGGCGGGAGAGTCTGAGATTCTGTTTCTGGCCGTTAAACCGCAGCTCTTCCCGACAGTGGTGGCTGAGATGGGCCGGCTGTCCGCCACAGAGCTGGTGATCTCGATTATGGCCGGGATCCCCTTGCAGCAGTTGCAGCAGGCTTTTCCCAAACAAAAGGTGGTGCGCACGATGCCCAACACGCCGGCGCTGGTGGGGGCGGGCATAACGGCCATCAGCTACGGGCCAGGGGTGACGCCTATGCAGGTGGAGCAGGTGGAGAAGCTGTTTCGCGCGGTGGGCGAGGTGGTGACGGTGGCCGAAAGCCAGATGGATGCGGTGACGGCACTTTCGGGTTCCGGGCCGGGGTATCTGGCGGTGATTCTGGAAGGGCTGATCGACGGAGGGGTACAGGTGGGGCTGCCGCGTCCCATTGCTACCCAGTTGGCCCTGCAGACCTTGGCGGGTACTGCTGCCCTCTTGCAGCAAGAAAATCTGCACCCTGCCGTTCTCAAAGACCGGGTCACCAGTCCAGGGGGGACGACCATTGCCGGGATCCAAGCCTTGGAGCAGGCGGGGGTGCGGGGAGCCCTGATGCAGGCAGTGCGAGCGGCCTACGAGCGCTCTTGCCAGTTACAGGGATCCTAGCGGGCCAGCAGCCCTTGCCACAGGGGGCGGGTGATCCAATTCCATCCCACCTTGAGCTGGTGTTCCAGTGTGGGCAGGCGCACCAGATAGGCAGTTCGCCGGGCCAAATAGCCCAGGGGGCCGGTCAGGGTGAGTCCGCCAAGGGCAGAAAGCACCGCCGTATCCACCCCCAGGCTGAGCATTTCCCCCAAGGAAAAGTAGCGAAAGGGCAAGAGAGGCCGCTCGCGGGTGAGCAAAGCCCACAGGTTCCAGGCGCAATAACCGGCCTGTTGAAAAGCCGCTTGGGCTGTGGCCGGCACCGGCTGTCCCTCCGCATCTACCACCGCCGCTGCATCTCCCAAGGCAAAGATCTCTGGGAAGGTGGGGGTTTGTAGGGTGGACAAAACCTGTAGCCGTCCCCGCTCCGTTTTGGGCAGATCCAAATTGGCAATCACCGCTGCCGGTCGGGTTCCGACAGTCCACAGCACAGCATCCACAAGATCTGTGGCGATCTCCTGGGTCTCCAGCCGTTGCAGCTGCAGATGGAAGGGAGGGGCGCCGTTCTCGCCAAGGGCCTCGATGCCCAAGACCTTGGTTTGCAACTCCACCTGCACCCGCCGTTGGGCCAGCGCCTCTTGGGCCGCCTCCCGGCTGGAGGGAGCAAAGCCGGACAAGATTTGGGATCCCAACTCGATGAGGCGGATCCGTCCCCGCCAGCCCAGCCGATCTGCCAATTTGCAGGCCAGTTCCACGCCACTGGCCCCTGCTCCTGCGATAGCCAGAGCCACAGGCTGAGCCGGATCCCGGTCTTCCAACGCCTTCAGGTGGGCGCGCAGCCGCTGAGCATCTGCCAGGGTGCGAAAGGGAAAAGCAAACTCCGCCGCTCCCGGAACGCTCTCCAGAGGGGTTTCTCCCCCCAGCGCCAGCACCAGCGCGTCGTACTCCAAGCTTTGCCCATCTTCCAGCTCCACGCGGCGGGCTTGAGGGTCGATAGCCCGGACGGATCCCCGGCGAAACTGCACCGATCCCGGGGGCAGCAGATCTTGAAAACGGGGGGCCACCTCCCAGTCTTCCATTTCTCCGGTGAGCAGCTCATAAAGCAGGGGGGCAAAGACGAACCGCTCCTGCCGATCGACCAAGGTGATCTGGGGTGGTTCTGGCCAGGGTTGCCGGCTCAGTTCCAAAGCTGTGTACAACCCGCCAAAGCCGCCCCCAAGAATGCAAATGCGATTCATGCTCGGATGGTTCACGTGACGTTATCAGACGTTATCAAAGTTGCGCGAAAGGCCCCGACTTAACAATCACACCCTGCTGATGCAGAAGGGGCAACGAGGGATGGCCCACCTTGGGCTTGAATTGATTTAAACTTTCCCGGCTAGACTTCTCCAGCGTAGTCTTTGTTGCCCCAGCTTTGCCAAGCCGGCACTTCTGACAGGGAAGCCCGTCGCTCGTCCAGCCAAGTTTGGAGAATTACCGCCGCCGACTGCTGATCGATTAAGCCCTTCTGGGCTTTGGCCGGGATCCCCGCCTCGCGCAGATCCCACTCCGCCTGCGCGGTGCTCAGGTATTCGTTGACGGTAACAATGGGAAGATCCACGGCCACCTGCAAAGCGCGCACGAACCGCTGGACTTTGCGGGCCTGGGATCCCACCGACCCATCCGCCAGAAGGGGGATCCCCACCACCACCACGGTGGCCTGGCGGCGGCGGATCCACTCCTGCACTTGGGCAATATCCTCTGAGAGGGAACGGCGCTGGATCACCCCCAGGCCAGTAGCCAGCAGCCCCAGCCGGTCGGAGCCGGCCACGCCAATGCGGCGGTTGCCTACATCCAGCCCCAGCGCTGAAAGGGGATCCCTTGTGGCAGAATAGTTCAGGCTTATCGACATCCTTGCTGATCTTTATGGCTGCCTGGCCCCCTTTGGGGCTTGCAGTTTCCGTTCCCCTATCCTCTCTCGATGACCCTGTTTGGAGCAACACTCGATGACCAGCGCTACCCTGTCTCTCCCGAAGCATGAAGTGAAAGATCTGAACCTCGCCCCCCTGGGCAAGCAACGGATCCAGTGGGCGGCGCGGGAGATGCCGGTGCTGGCCCAGATCCGGGAGCGCTTTGCTCAAGAAAAGCCCTTTGCCGGGCTGCGCTTGGTGGCCTGCTGCCACATTACGACCGAAACGGCCAACCTGGCCCTGGCTCTACAAGCAGGGGGGGCGGATAGCGTTCTCATTGCCAGCAATCCCCTTTCCACCCAAGACGATGTGGCCGCCAGCCTGGTGGCGGACCATGGCATTTCGGTGTTTGCCCTCAAAGGAGAAGATGTGGCCACCTACCGCCGCCATGTCCAGATTGCCCTAGATCACCGCCCCAACCTGATTATCGACGATGGCGGAGATGTGACGGCGGAGCTGGTGCAGCACCGTCAGGAGCAACTGTCGGAGCTCATCGGCACCACGGAAGAGACCACCACTGGCCTGGTGCGCCTTAGGGCCATGCTCAAGGCGGGGGTGCTCAGCTTCCCGGTGATGACCGTCAACGACGCCGAGACCAAACACCTGTTCGACAACCGCTACGGCACCGGCCAATCCACCCTGGACGGGATCCTGCGCTGTACCAACATCCTTCTGGCCGGGAAGACGGTGGTGGTGGCTGGCTACGGCTGGTGCGCCAAGGGAGTGGCCATGCGGGCCCGCGGCATGGGATCCCAGGTGATTGTCACGGAAGTCAACCCGGTGCGGGCTCTGGAGGCGGTGATGGACGGCTTCCGGGTGATGCCGATGGAAGAAGCCGCTGCTCTGGGGGACATCTTCATCACCGTCACCGGCAACAAGCACGTGATTCGCGGCGAGCACTTCGACCGCATGAAGGATGGGGCGATGGTCTGCAACGCCGGCCACTTTGACATTGAAATCGACCTGGTGGCGCTGCAGGAGCGGGCCGTCTCCCGACAGACGGTGCGCCCCTTTGTGGAAGAATACCGTCTGCAGTCGGGCAAGTCAGTGGTGGTGCTGGGGGAAGGCCGCCTGATTAACTTGGCTGCTGCCGAAGGGCACCCCGCCAGCGTCATGGACATGAGCTTTGCCAACCAGGCCCTGGCCTGCGAATACCTGGTGAAAAACCGGGGCCGCTTGGCCCCAGGGCTTCACCCCATTCCTCTCGAGGTGGACGAGGCCATCGCCCGCCTCAAGCTCAAGGCCATGGGGATCCAAATCGACAGCCTCAC
>NZ_JANSIC010000036.1:0-5727 GCF_047461955.1 Synechococcus sp. R55.7 | reverse complement strand
CCTTCCCCGTAGGTGGCCAGCTCTGGGTTGTAAAGAGAGTAGGGAGAGCGACGGCCCACACAGACCGCCTGGCCCTTGTGCAACCGCATCCGCACGACACCGGTGACGCTTTTCTGGGTGGCGCGGATAAAGGCGTCCAGAGCCTCCCGCAGCGGCGAGTACCAAAGGCCGTTGTAGATCAACTGGCTGTAGGTGGTCTCGATGCCGTACTTGTAATGGATGACATCGCGGGTGAGGGTGAGGCTTTCCAGCTCGCGGTGGGCTTGGATCAAGACCATTAGAGCAGGGCACTCGTAGATCTCCCGCGACTTGATCCCCACCAGGCGGTTTTCAATCATGTCGATGCGGCCCACCCCATGCAGGCCAGCTAAGGAGTTGAGCTGCTCGAAGAGGGCTTTGGGACTGAGGCGCTGCCCATCCACCCCGACAGGGATCCCTTGCTCGAACTCAATCTCCACGTAGGCGGGCTCGTCGGGTGTCTGGGAAATAGGCCGGGTGAGGGCATACACTTCCTCTGGCGGCTCCCGGTCGGCATCTTCTAGGATGCCGGCTTCAGCGCTGCGGCCCAAAATGTTGAGGTCGATGCTGTAGGGGCTGGACTTCTGCACGGGCATGGGGATCCCGTAGCGCTCCCCATAGGCAATGGTCTCCTCGCGGGTCATCCCCCACTCGCGGGCAGGGGCCAACACTTTGAGCTGGGGATTTAAAGCAGCAATAGCCAGATCAAAGCGCACCTGGTCGTTGCCTTTGCCGGTGCAGCCGTGGGCCACCGCATCGGCGCCCACCTCTTCCGCCACTTCCACCAGCAGCTTGGCAATCAGGGGTCGGGCCAGGGCCGTGGAAAGGGGGTAGCGCTGCTCGTAGAGGGCGTTGGCCTGGATGGCCGGGAAGGCATAGTCGGTAATGAGGGCCTGGACAGCCTCCCGCACCAGAGATTGCTCTGCCCCCGCCCTGAGGGCTTTGGCCTGAATGGCCTCCAGCTCCGCCCCCTGCCCCAAGTCGACTGCCAGGGCCACCACCGATTCCACCCCCCACTCGTGCTTGAGATAGGGAATGCAGACGGAAGTATCCACCCCGCCTGAATAGGCCAATACCACCTTCTTTGCCCGTCCCATGGGATCCCGCCGTTGCCGTTAAAAAGTTGCTAGCCCATTATGCCCTGTGGCAGGGATCCTGGCTGGCCTCAATGTCGGTTTCCTCAGCTATTCTCAAGGGGATTTCTCCTGCCGGGGAAAGGCCGGGGGTGTGAGCATGGCTGGCAAAAAGACGGCTGCGGCGTGCCGGGGATCTGAGCCCAAGCGAACTGTGGGGCTGGGGATCCTGTCGCTGCTGAGCTTTGTGGCCGGGATGGGGTTTGCCGCCCTCTCCCAGCCAGAGGTGGGATCCCCTGTTGCCGTCTCCGAGCCGGAGGTGCCCCGTTTTACCGCCCACGGTTGGCCCTTGTTGGATCCCTTGCCGCAGCCGGACGAGATTTGGGAGTGCGAGCTGGTGGTGGTGGGCGGATCCCTGGGAGGGGTGGCAGCGGCAGGCCATGCCATGCGAGGGGGGGTGCAGACCTGTCTCATCGAGCTCACCCCTTGGCTGGGGGGTCAGATTACCTCCCAGGGGGTATCGGCCATTGATGAATCGCTGCCGATGCGGCAACGGGGCAATTTTTCCCGCCACTGGCTGGAGTTCAAGGCCTTGATCGAAAGCCAGCCGGTGCATCTGCCGGCCTGGACAGGGATCCCGCCGGGAACCCGCGTATCCGAGATCAACAGCTGCTGGGTGGGAGGGCTGTGTTTTCCGCCCCAGGCCGGGCTGCAGGCGGTGGAAACCTGGCTGCAACAGGCAGCTCAAAATGCCCCCAACAGCCGCTGGGCTACCCAAACGGCTTTCAAGGGGGCCACCTTCAGCGCCGATGGATCCCAGATTGAAAGCATTTACGCTGTGCAGCGGCAGCCCCGGGATCCCAACTTTGTGCCGCCGGGACGGCTGTGGCGGGAGCTGGTGAGCTGGTATGGCTGGCAGGAGACGGAAGTTTTTGCCAAACGGGTGTTGAGGCTGCAGGCACCACCAGGCCGCAACCTGTTTGTTATCGATGCCACCGATACCGGCGAGCTGGTGGGCTGGGCCGGGATCCCCTATCGGCTGGGTTCGGAAGGGCACGATGTGACCGGCGAGCCCAATGCCGCCCCCGCCAGCAACCCGGAGTGCACTCAAGCCTTTACCTTTCCCTTCGTGCTGGCCATCCACGACGATGGCGGTCGCTCCCGAGCAGAGCTGGCCCAACTGCAACCAGGCTATTCCCGCGCCGAACACCGCCGCGAGTTCGACATGGAGGGTTTCCCCACCTTCAGCGGCCAGAGCTTTTTCAATTACCGCCGCATCGTCAGCAAGGGCCGCCGGGATCCCTTCTACAGCACGCCTGTTCCAGGCGACCTGACGCTGGTGAACTGGAACCGCGGCAACGACTGGGGGATCATGAACCCGCCCCTGATCCTGACGGAAGAGCGGCTAGTGGCCTCAGGGCAGCGCCACAACTGGCTGGGGGGCCTGGATGTCTCGGCCATCAAAGATGGAGAAAACCACGCCCTGCTGTTTGCCGAGTGGCTGATGGAAACTCAATCCCGCTCTGGCTATCCCCTCTCCTTGGTGTTTGCCGAAGAGTCCTTGCTGGGCACCCGCTCTGGCCTTAGCCTCTACCCCTACATCCGGGAAGGTCGACGCATTCTGGGGCGATCTGCCTACGGCCAAGCGGAGTTCCTGATGTTGGAGCAGGATATTCGCGTCGGCACCGCCGGGGGGCGGGACTTCAGACCTACCGTGGTGGGGGTTACCCACTACGCCATCGATATCCACGGCTGTCGCTACCGCAACTGGGAGCCCTCTCTTTCGGCCAGCTCCGCGCCAGTCAACGAGTTTTCCGTCCGTCCCATTCTCATTCCCTTGGAAGCCCTGATCCCGCAGAAGGTGGATAACCTGCTCATCGGCGGCAAAGGGATCGCCGTCAGCCACATTGTCAACGCCGCCACCCGCGTGCATTACGGTGAATGGACCATCGGCTCGGCAGCAGGGCTGACCGTGGCTTGGCTGCGCAGTCAAGCTCCCGGCCTGATCCCAGCTCAGATCGTGCCGCAAGGCAAAATGGCCGATTTACAACGCTACCTGATCTCCCATGGGCAAAGACTGCAATGGTGAACCCAGAGGACACCGTCTCAGCGCGAACGACAGATCCCCACCCAATCGACCCAATTTTTCCGATATCGGGGCCCTAGCCCTCAGAGGGAAGTGAATCGGGATCCCTGCCTGCGCGGGCATCTTCGCTACTTTTGCCATAGCGCTGCTGCCGCCACCACACCAACAGGGGGCTGGCGATAAAAATGCTGGAATACACCCCCAAAGTAAAGCCAATGAGCAGGGCAATGGCAAACCCCTTCAAGGTAGCTCCCCCGAAAATGGCGATGGCAACTAGGGGCAGCATCGTCGTCAGGGTGGTGTTCAGGGAGCGGGCAAAGGTCTGGTTCAGAGATAGGTTTACCACCTCGGCCAGGCTGACCTTGCGGCTCACCAGACGCAGATTCTCGCGGATGCGGTCGTAGATGACCACGGTGTCGTTGACGGAAAAGCCGATGATGGTCAGCAGCGCCACCACAAACAGGCTGTCCGCCTCCATACCCACCGTCAGGCCCAAAAGGGCAAATAGCCCTATCGTCAACACTACATCGTGCAGCAGCGCCACAATGGCAAACACCGCGTAATCCCACTGGAAGCGCAGGGCCAGGTACAGCACGATGAGCCCGAAAGAGATGAGCACCGCCACGATGCCGGAACGCAAGAGCAAACGCCCCACCGTCGGGCCAACCGTCTCGACCAGATTGCGCTGGAAGGGGGCAACCTCCTGCCGCAGGGTGGCTTCCACGGCCAAGCGCTCCGTCTCCGACAAAGGGGGCATGCGGATCAGGGCTTCCTGGCCCGTCTGGGTGTCCAGTTGAATGATGCTGCTCCCCAGGTTGTGTTCCTGCAGCGCCCGCCGCAGCTCCTCGGTGGTGACAGGCCGCTCAAAGCTCAGATCCAGCAAAGTGCCGCCGGAAAAATCCAACCCCAGCCGCAGGGGGGTTCCCAGAGAAGCCAGGGAAAAGGCCATGCTGACCAGCCCCACCAGCAGCACCGCCAAGGACAAGCTGAACCACAGCTTGCTCCGTCCAACAATGTCGAAGCGATAGTCGAGCAACCGAGAGGCGGGATCTACGGGGGATAGCTCTTGAGCCGTCATGATTGGGCCGCCTCCATCCGAACGCCGTAAAACTCAGGTTTGCGCAAGCTGGGGATCCCCATTGCCGCCAAGAGCAGGCTACGGGTGCAGGTGATGGCCGTAAAGAAGCTCACCAGAATGCCAATGCCCAGGGTTACCGCAAACCCTTTCACCAGTCCCATCCCCAGCCAGAAAAGCACGCCACAGACCAAAAGGGTAGTCACATTGCTGTCCAGGATGCTGCTGAAGGCGCGGTTAAACCCTTCCGAAATGGACTTGTAGATGGATTTGCCGGCCCGCAACTCTTCTTTAATGCGCTCGAAGATCAGCACATTGGCATCCACCGCCATGCCGATGCTGAGGATAAAGCCGGCGATCCCCGGCAGAGTCATGGTTACCCCCAGCAGTTGGAAGAGAGCAAAGGTACAGAGGGCGTAGATAAGCAGAGCAATGTCCGCAATCAGCCCTGGCAGGCGATAGTAGGCCACCATAAAGAGGAAAACCAGCACCAGGCCCCCGATCCCGGCATAGAGGCTGCGGCGCACGCTCACTTCCCCCAAAGTGGCCCCGACAGTGCGATTTTCAATCACCTGAATGGGAACCGGCAGCGCTCCTGCCCTGAGCTTGACCGCCAAGTCAGTGGCGGTTTCCACCGTAAAGTTGCCTGTGATCACCGCCGTCCCGCCGGTAATGCCGGTGCGGGCAAACTCCGGCCCCACGATCGGGGCACTGATCAACACGTCGTCCAGAAAAATGCCCAATGGACGTTCTGTTCCGGCCAGATCTCGGGTGAGCTGAGTAAATTTTTCTGCCCCCTCCGGCTTGAACTCCAGCAGCACCTCCCAACTCTGGGATCCGCGGCGGGGGGCTTGGGGATAGGCATTGCGCAGCAGATCCCCGGTGAGGCCGACCCGCTCAAACAGAGTATCCGGATCCTCCCCCGCTGTTATCTCTCCCCGCTCGTTGCGGGGCAGCGCGCCGACGGGAACCAAGCCCTTGCGAAACTCCAGTTGGGCTGTATCTCCAAGGAGAGCAATGGCCCGATCCGGATCCGCCACCCCCGGCAACTGCACGAACAGGCGGTCTTGGCCGCTGATCTGCACCAGAGGCTCAGCCACCCCCAGCCCGTTGATCCGCTGCTGGATGACGGCCTCTACCCCCTGCATCACTTCGGGGGTGATTTCAGGCACCTCCTCGGTGGGCACAGCTTGTAGCGTGAGCTGGGTTCCTCCCTTGAGGTCAAGGCCAAGGCGAACCTCCCGGCTGAAGCCCAAGTAAACGAGGGCAACCACCACGGCCAAGATGAAGATCAGCCCTCGCAAAAAGGAGAGCCGACTGAGCCACGACGCTGAGGATCTAGCCATACTGCTGAGAAGGTGAGGAACACGGTCGCACTCGATCTGAGGCTCTTAGGATTTTGGCACTTTGTAAACTACCCGACCCTACACCGCCTTAGCAGTGTAGCGCGGGCTTTCAGTAGCCCTGAGCCTGTT
>NZ_JANSIC010000035.1:0-14592 GCF_047461955.1 Synechococcus sp. R55.7 | reverse complement strand
CGAGAGAGTTTCCCCTGGCTTGGGGGAATGGAATAGGATAGGGCTCTATATTCAGGCAGACGTTTAAGGGCGGTCATGACGGGATCCCCTACATGGAACCCTGAAATCTCCCCATCTCCAGACTCCTGGGCCACGGGCAGCGTTTACTTTCGGTCGGATGCACAAGGGATTCATCTGCACTTGCCCAGCACCTTACCTTGGGAAGAGCTTTGGGAAAACCTGGTTTGGCAGTTGCGCAGCCGCAAACCCTACTGGGCCGGGGTCGCTCCCCTCACCCTCTGGAGCCAGCAGCGAGAGCTGGACATGCCCACCCTACAACTTCTTGCTGCCCTATTGTCTCAGCATGGACTGCAACTGTGGCGCGTTCAAACTCGATCCCGCTCGACAGCGATTGCAGCAGCGACGTTGGGGTATTCTGTGGAGCAATCTTCCCTTTTGGAGGCAGTTCCCCCTGCTCCCCCAGACACCACACCTCTGTACCTACGTTCGACGGTGCGCTCTGGCATGTCCGTGCGTCACAGAGGATCCGTATTCCTGTTGGGGGATCTCAACCCCGGCGGCGAGATCATTGCTGGAGGAGATATTTGGGTTTGGGGACGCTTGCGGGGCCTGGTTCACGCGGGGGCCAACGGCGACAAGGGGGCTGTAATCTTGGCATTGCAGTTGGAGCCCACTCAGTTGCGCATTGCCAATCAGGTGGCCCGTCCGCCAGAAGGTGGATCCCTGCCCAACACCCCTGAAGTGGTTTACCTACAGGAAGATGTCATCTGCATCGCCAGCCTTCAGGATTTTCTGCGGAGAGGAGTATGAGCCGAGTCATTGTCATAACCTCTGGTAAAGGTGGAGTCGGCAAAACCACCGTGACGGCCAACCTGGGCACTGCCTTGGCGCGCTTGGGTCGCTCGGTGGTGGTGGTGGATGCAGACTTTGGCCTGCGCAACCTGGATTTGCTGCTGGGGCTGGAGAATCGGGTGGTGTACACAGCCCTAGAGGTGATCGCCGGGGAATGTCGCCTCGAGCAAGCTTTGGTGAAAGACAAGCGCACCCCCAATCTCTCGCTGTTGCCGGCAGCCCAAACCCGCAACAAAACGGCGGTGAATCCGGATCAGATGCGCCAGTTAATCGAGAAGCTGGCCAGCAGCCATGACTATGTGCTGATCGATTGTCCTGCTGGGATCGAGCAGGGGTTTCGCAATGCCATCGCCGGAGCCAACGAGGCCATCATCATCACCACCCCAGAAGTGGCAGCGGTGCGGGATGCAGATCGCGTGGTGGGCCTGCTGGAAGCTGCACAGATTTCATCGACTCAGCTGATTGTCAACCGCCTGCGCCCGGACATGGTGGCAGCCGGCCAGATGATGTCGGTGGAAGATGTGGTGGAGGTGCTGGCCATCCCCTTGGTGGGTATCATTCCAGAAGACCGCGAGGTGATCGTCTCCACCAACAAAGGGGAGCCCCTGGTTCTCTCCGCCAATCCAACTCTGGCTGCTCAGGCCATCCAGCGCATTGCCCGACGGCTGGAAGGGGAAACAGTGGACTTCCCCAAGATGGCCAGTTTGGGCGAGTCCTTTTGGGAGAGGGCCAAACGGTTTTTAAACCAAAAGGTGCTCTGACGACTGTTCCATCTCTAATTCATCCAGGTTGCAATGGCAATTTTAACCTGTTTACAACTGAGTAACAAAGCCAACAAAACCTATGCTCCTCGATTTTTTGGATCAGCTTTTTTCTCGGCACTCCGGCAACAGCCGCCAGCAAGCCAAGCAACGGTTGAAGCTGATCTTGGCCCATGACCGCGCTGATCTCACCCCAGCGGCACTGGAATCGATGCGCCTAGAGATTTTGGGGGTGGTGTCGCGCTATGTGGAGCTGGATTCAGAGGGGATGCAGTTTCATTTGGCTACGGAAGGGGGAACGACTGCTCTCATTGCCAATCTGCCCATCCGTCGCGTTAAGCCCTTAGAGACCGGTCTCAGCCGCTCAGAAGGCGAGAAAGCCTAGAAGGGGAGATTTCTGGCAGCATGTTAATTGGCCTTCATTCCAACAGGGCTCCCAATGCCAGAGTGGTCGTCAAGCTCGCTCTGTGATAGGTTGAGGTAAGTCGTGTGTACTGTAGAAAGAGTGGAGCTGGGTGTAGCTTTTGCAACTTTATGGAGCCAGCACACAGAGGTTAACTAAATGTTAACTCTGCATGTTCGAGCTCATGAACTGCTGACGTGATGGGCAGAGCCACCTTGACGATTGGAGACTTTCCAGCAGTCTGTATTGGCGTTAGCGTTGCGGAGTAATAACGACGTTAACGATGGAAACAATGAGAGGGTTGGCGTTCAGTAGCTGGAAAGGTAAGGGCTCCGTCCCGCTATTGCGTTCGGTTAAGCCTCAATATGCAAGATTCATTTGAGCTGACGATCCTGTTTACGCTAGCCCTGGTGGCTGGGATCGCTGCTCAGGTGCTGGCCAATTTTGTCAAAGTGCCCAGCATTGTATTCCTGCTGCTGTTTGGCCTGTTGCTGGGACCAGATGGTTTGGGCTGGGTTCATCCCCAAGTCATGGGATCCGGGCTGGAAGCGCTGGTGTCGTTGGCGGTGGCTCTGATCTTGTTTGAGGGGGGACTGAACCTGCGGCTGCAACGTCTCAATCCGGTATCCGATAGCCTGCGCAATTTGGTTTTGTTGGGATCCCTGCTGACCTTGGTGGGGGGAGCGGCAGCAGCTCACTATCTGGGGGAGTTTCCCTGGCGGCTGGCCTTTTTATTTGGATCCCTGGTGGTGGTAACAGGGCCGACGGTGATCAACCCCATCTTGAAGCGGGTACGGGTCGATCCGGCAGTCAGCACGCTCCTGGAGGGAGAAGGGGTGCTCATCGATCCCATCGGGGCCATTTTGGCGGTGGTGGTGCTGCAGGTGGTGCTCTCCGGCCATCCCAGTTTTCTCATGGCCTTGGAACAGTTGTCCAGCCGTCTGGCCATCGGGTCGGCGGTGGGAGCGCTGGGGGGCTGGCTGATGGGATCCTTCCTGCTTTGGTCGCGGCAGTTTTTAACCGAGGAGTTGCGCAACTCGGTGGTGCTGGCGGGGGCCCTGGGGGTGTTTGCCTTGGCCCAGTCGCTGCGATCGGAGGCGGGGCTGATGGCGGTGGTGATGGCGGGCCTGGTGGTGCGGCAGAAGGCGGCCATTGCCGAGCGGGGTGTGCGGCAGTTTCACGGCCAGTTGGTGGTGTTGGCCATCTCTGTGATCTTTATCCTGCTGACTGCCACGCTCTCCCTCAAGGCGGTGTTTGCCCTGGGCTGGGGATCCCTGGCCACAGTGCTGTGTTTGATGCTGGTCATCCGTCCCTTGAGTGTGTGGCTGTGTACCTGGCGCAGCGACCTGAATTGGCGGCAGAAGCTGTTTGTGGCTTGGCTTGCTCCTCGGGGCATTGTGGCGGCTTCGGTGGCCTCCTTGTTTGCCATTCTGCTGACAGAACGGGGCATTACTGGGGGGGATGCCCTCAAGGCGCTGGTGTTTTTGACCATCTCGGTGACGGTGACGGTACAGGGGCTGACCGCGGCTTGGGTGGCCCGTTGGCTGGGTCTGGATCAGGGCAGTTCCACCATAATCATCGGCGATCATCCCCTCACCAACCAATTGGCCCAGTTGATGCGCTCGCTCAACCAGACGGTCGAGGTGATCCCGTTGGTTTCTGGGTCTTCCAAAAATGGGCACGGCAGCTACAAAGCTCCCCACCCAACAGACGGTAAGGACTCCATCCCGCCATCCCGTAAGTCCTCCACATCCCTGTCAGGAACGCCGAAGCGTCGTCCAGCAGATGGCTTGCCCCCACAACTTCATTCCTCTGACGGCAACGGCACCCACAAGTCTGCCCCAAGCCAGGAAGTCGGCAAGCCAGAAGCCATCCCCGGATCCCTGCAGGAAGCTGTACTGAACGAGTCTGCTTTGTTGAAGGCCGATATCGACCATGCGGAAACTCTGTTGATCCTGAC
Source organism: Synechococcus sp. R55.7 (assembly GCF_047461955.1). Lineage (NCBI taxonomy): Bacteria > Bacillati > Cyanobacteriota > Cyanophyceae > Synechococcales > Synechococcaceae > Synechococcus > Synechococcus sp. R55.7. Next base: position 10,616 of record NZ_JANSIC010000035.1, on the reverse strand, counting down.
TCTGGATCCGCAGGTGAACTGGGCCATTGCCGAGTTGATGGTGAAACTCTCGGTTTCGGCCACCATCTGGACGGTGTTGCTGCCGGATATGCCCATCTCAGAAGGGATCCGCACCTTGCAGCCTTCCTTCCCCCAACTGCAGCGCTGGGCCGGCTATCTGGAGGCCAACCGGGCTGAGCTGCGCTCGATCACCCTACCCACGTTGGCAGACCTGGGCCTGCCTCTCCCTTTATCGCTACGTGACGCTTCTGCGAATGCGGCCTCAACCCTGCCGGAGGCAGTGCGGAGCAATAGAGCTGATGTCTTGACGGCTCAAGAGTCGTTCCCGACAGCGGTGCGGAGCGCTTTTTCAGCACCAGCGCTGCCCAATCCCTTCCTGGCCCAGATGGGACTGGAGGATCCCACCCTTGAACGGCTGCGGGATCAGTTTGCCTATCGAATCAAAGCCGATCTATGCCTGCCCTTGTTGTTGGTGCGCCCGCAGCGGCTGAGGAGCGGCTCATCTCGACCGGGTCGGCTCTTCTACCTGCCTGAGCCAGACATTTGGCGACGCGGGGATCGCATCTACTACCTGGAGCGCGTTTCCAGCCCTGTGGATGCCGGTGCTCTCTCCGCCAAAGAGTCTGATTCCCAAGAATGGGATCCGTCGGCAGCCGTTCGCGTTCGCGACAGCGGTGCGGAGCACAACAGTGGGATAGAGTCTTTGGTGCTGCCCCAGTATGTTGAGGGCGTCAAGCTCCACTTTGATCTCTAGCCAGCCAGCGGCCACTGGGGATGAGGGAACACCCCTGCACCTGCTCAGGCCGACCCAGATAAACCCAAGCAAAGGTGCCGCTATCCAGTTGCACCCACTGCCGTTCGTACACCCGCGGGTGGTCTTCCAGCTCGTCCAATCGGGGCAATAGACTCAAGGGGATGCGGTAGCACTCGCCGTAGAGCCGGTTTCGGCCACGAACTGCCATCGGGTAGGGGCCGAGACTGTAAAGATCAATGTGGTTGAGGCTGTCTGTCCCCAAAAATTCTGCCCCCTGCAGCAAGCTGTGGTATTGGCCGCCCCGCAGCAGGGATCCGTAGACAAAAACCACTGTGGTCGGTTGCATAGCGTTGCGGAGTAATACAGCTGCTTCACAGTGCCTTGAAAATTAGGGAGATTGCGTCCATTTTTGGCCAATGCGCGGCTCCGACCCGGCCAGTAGGCGCTCGATGTTGCGCCGATGAGCACCGATCACATACACCCCGCCCGCCAACGCAAACAACAAATAGGGCAAAGGTTGAGCTGTTGCCCACATCACCACCGGAGCCGCCACTGCCGCCAGCAGGGAGCTGAAGGAAACGATGCGGGTGAGGGCGAGCCCCAGCAGCCAGACGCCGAAAGTTGTCAGGGCTACTGGCCAAGCCATAGCCAACAAGATCCCCAGGCTGGTGGCCACCGATTTGCCCCCCCTGAAGCCCAGCCAGCAGGAACGGCTATGGCCGATCACTGCGAACAATGCCGCCAAAACCACCCACCACGCGGATCCCAAGGCCGATCCCAGAGCCACTGCTGCTGCCCCCTTGGCAGCATCCACCAGCAACACCAGCAGGGCGGGCCCCTTGCCCAACGTCCGCAACACATTGGTCGCTCCGGTAGAGCCGGATCCCTGTTGGCGAATATCGATGCCTCCCCACCAACGACCTACCCAGTAGCCGGTTGGAATGGATCCCAGGAGATAGCCCCCCAGCACCGCAAGAAGAGCCGTAAGCAATGCAGGCATAGCAGGATCTGGAACGCTCTTCCCTCACTTTGCCACAGGGTCTGGGCTGCAACTGGGATCTTGCCCCGTCCGGGAGCTTTTGGCTGCTCGCGGCCTCGTCTGCAACACCGTTACGTTCGCGCCAGCGGTGCGGAGCACTTTCCCCCTGCCGTGGGCCCCGAAGAGGCGGGACAGAGTTCTCTCCACCCAATATCGAGAGTCGCTAAATATCGAGAGCCGCCAGATCCAAATGGGCACTGTGGGCCTCAATAAACTCCCGTCGGGGACCAACAGCATCTCCCATCAAGATGGTGAAAATGCGATCCGCCTCCACCGCATCTTCGATGGTGATTTGTTTGAGGGTGCGCGTTGCCGGGTTCATGGTGGTCTCCCAAAGTTGTTCGGGCATCATTTCCCCCAGACCCTTGAACCGTTGGATGGTGTACTTGGTGTTGGCAGGCAGCCCCCGCAGGATCTGGTCTTTCTCGGCGTCGCTGTAGCAGTAGCGAACATTGTTGCGGCCCCACTCGATTTTGTAGAGCGGCGGACAGGCGATATAGACATAGCCCTGTTCCAGAAGCGCCTTTTGATAGCGGTAGAAAAAGGTCAGCAACAGGGTGCGAATGTGGCTACCGTCCACATCGGCATCGGTCATGAGGATGATGCGGTGGTAGCGCAGTTGGCTGGGATCAAATTCATCCCCTTTCACCCCCAAACCCAGCGCTGTGATCATCGCCTGAATTTCGGCGTTTTTGTAGATCTTGGCGGGATCCGCCTTTTCAATGTTGAGGATCTTGCCGCGCAAGGGCAACACCGCCTGAAACTGCCGATCCCGACCTTGTTTGGCGCTGCCCCCTGCAGAGTCGCCTTCCACCAAATACACCTCAGATTCCGCCGGGTCGCGGCAACTGCAATCGGCCAACTTCCCCGGCAGCGTGGAAGATTCCAGGGCAGATTTGCGCCGCACCAATTCTCTGGCCCGCCGGGCTGCCTCGGCAGCATTGAAGGACTGGATGGCCTTATCGACGATCCCCCTGGCCACGTTGGGGTTGAACTCCAAGTACTCCGTGAGCGCCTCGGAGACGAGGGTTTGCACAATGCCCCGCACCTCGGTGTTGCCCAACTTGGTTTTGGTTTGCCCCTCAAACTCGGGGTTGGGCACCTTGACCGAGACGATGGCCGTCAACCCCTCGCGCACATTTTCTCCAGCCAGGTTGCTGTCGGAATCCTTCAGCTTGTTGAGTTTGCGGGCTTGGCTGTTGATGGTGAGGGTGAGAGAGGTTTTCAGGCCCTCTAGGTGGGTGCCTCCTTCGCTGGTGCGGATGTTGTTGGCAAAGCCAATCAAAGTATCGGTGTACACATCCGAGCACCACTGCAGGGCCACTTCCACCTCCACGCCATCCCGCTCCCCTTGGATGTAGATGATGTCGGAGTGGATGGGCGTTTTTTCGTGGTTGATGAAGGCCACATATTCCTTGATGCCGCCTGCATATTGATAGGTTTCGCAGTGGGGCGGATCCCGCCGCAGATCGCTGAAGGTGATTTTCAAGCCGGCATTGAGGTAGGCCAACTCGCGAAAGCGGGCCGCCAATACGGCATAGTCAAACTCTCGCTCGGGAAAGATCAGCCCATCCGGCTTGAAGCGCACCTCTGTACCCCGCCGGTTGGATCCCTTGGGTTGGGGTTCAGATTTCAGGGATCCCACCACCGCCCCGCGCTCGAAACGTTGAAAGTAAACCTTGCCCTCTCGCCAAACCGTCACCTCCACCCATTCGGAGAGGGCATTCACCACCGACACGCCCACCCCGTGCAGCCCGCCGGAGACTTTGTAGCCGCCACCGCCAAACTTGCCCCCCGCGTGCAGCACCGTCAGCACCGTAACCAGAGCCGACTGCCCGGTTTTGGGGTGGATGTCCACCGGAATGCCGCGGCCATTGTCCAAAACGGATACCGAGCCGTCGGGATGCAGGCTGATCTGAATATCATTGCAATAGCCGGCCAGGGCCTCATCCACAGAGTTGTCCACCACCTCGTACACCAAATGGTGCAACCCCTTCGGCCCGGTGGAGCCAATATACATGCCAGGGCGTTTGCGCACAGCCTCCAAGCCTTCCAAAACTTGGATCTGCTCTGCACCGTAGTTTTCCGTCATTCCCAACTCCAATCCCGAGGAAGGCTCCCGGCCAAGATCAACAGAAACCCAGAAAAATTGACCTTAAAGGCCAGGAATCAGCTTATCATCAAAAAACTGCCCCCATGATAGCACAAAAGGCTAGAACGGCCACACAGACGCTTCTGAGGGCCAAGTTCAGGATGGGATGCAGGTACGGAAGTCAGGCCGTCTTGCCGAACTCTAACCCAGAAAGCTCTCCACCAGCCCCGGCGGCGGCTGCACGTGAAGCGCGCCTTTTTCCAAGTCCACGACAGGCACCAGGGCTTTCACAAAGGGGATCAACACCTGCCGGTGATCAGGGGTTGTTATCTCCAGCACATCCTGGCCGGCTGCCAAAATCCCCGAAACCTGTCCCAGCAGCTCCCCTTGGTGATAGACGGCCAAGCCGATGAGATCGCGGTAGTGGTACTCTTCCGGCTGCAAGGGCAAGCGGTGGGAAGCCGGTACCAGCAGCCTAGCCCCCACCCAGGTCTCAGCCACCGTTCGATTGGGGATCCCTTCCAGTCGCACCAAATAAAGACCCTTAGCCGGGAAAAACTGCCCCTCGATCAAGGGGTGCAGCAGGGGCTCGGGATCCGTATCCCGCTGCAACCAGCGTGGTCCAGGCTCTGTGAAGCGCTCTGGAAAATCCGACCAGCACCTAACCCGCAGCCAGCCCCGCAAGCCGTGGGCCGCCACCACCTGTCCCACCAGCAGCCAATCGGGATCCTGGGCCATCATGGTCGGTCAAACTCAGTCGAGCCGCGGAAAGTCCACTTCGGTTGGGAAAGAAGCCGGGGTACGCAGCTTCTGAGAGGCCGCCGCGCGAGATCCTTCCCCACCCTTGGCCACGTCCACCATGGAGAGCAGCCCTTGCAGGGTGCCAGGGATCGAATTGGGATCCATGAAGATTACCTTGGCGCTGGGACTGCTGCCTACCTTGAAGCCCATGTCGATATAGTTTTGCGCCATCAGGTATTGCAACGCATTGGCTGCCTCTGGATTCTCTTGCAAAGTGGCGGCGATGGTCTTGATGGCTTCAGCCGTGCCCTCAGCCAACAGCAGCCGCTCCCGTTTCTCCGCTTCTGCCCGCAATAGCTGCGCCTTGGCGGCCCCAGCCGCTTGGTTGATGCTGGCCTGCTGCTCCCCTTCTGATTTCAGAATGGCGGCCCGCTTCTCCCGCTCGGCAGCCATCTGCTTTTCCATCGAGTCTTGCACAGTCTTAGAGGGTTGAATGTCCCTGACTTCCACGCGCGTGATCTTGATCCCCCAGGGATCTGTGGCCTCGTCCAGCTCTGTCAAAAGGCGGGCGTTGATCTCGGCGCGGGAGGAAAAGGTTTGATCCAAATCCATGCGGCCAATTTCGGCGCGCAAGGCCGTCAGCACCAGGTTAATCAAAGCCCGCTGCACATCCTCCACCGCATAGCGGGCCTTGATCATGTCGGTGATGCGCCAGTAGACCACCGCATCGGCCATCAAAGAGACGTTGTCGCTGGTGATGCACTGCTGAGGAGGCACGTCCAACACCTTCTCGCGGATGGTTTCCTGGAACACAATCCTATCGATAGGGGGAAGAATAAAGTGCAATCCTGGGGTCAGCTTGCGATGAAACCTGCCCAAACGCTCCACCAATGCCTCATACCCCTGGCTGATGATTTTGACCGAGTTGAACAGGTAGCCGACAAAGATCAGGGCAATGGCCGCTAAGATACCTGGCATAGGGCTTTTCTCCTAAGGGGGAGTTCAGTCCCCATTCTAGACGGTTGCTAGACGGTTGTTGGGACTGCTCCCTTCACTTGGATCACGCCTCAACAGAAATGTGGTGGACTCAGCAGGATAAGCAGTCCTCGGAACATATAGAGTTTCTTAAGATTTTTCAGGCCGCAGCCAACGACCTGAGATCACCCGGCAAAAAGCTCGTGAGGGGATCCCGTCTATGAAACTGAGCAGCAGGAATCTAGAGGTTGGTTTGGGCAAAATCTATGACGTGATTGTGGCCGGAGGGGGAGCAGGGGGGTTGTCGGCGGCAATCTATCTGGCTCGTTATGGATTGAGTTGCCTGGTGGTGGAGAAGGGCAGAGGCCGCTCTTTTTGGATGCAGGATTTGCGCAATTATCTGGGATTGCCTCCGACCACTCCCGGACGAGAGCTGTTGCGACAGGGAACAGAGCACGCCCTCAGTTTAGGGGTAGATTACCTGCGCGGCTTCGTGGAAGATGCCACCGATGAGGGAGACCTCTTTGCGGTCAAAGTCAAGGTGGGAAAAGTTAACAGCCTCTACCCCATTTTTCGGAGCAAATATCTGATTGCAGCAACCGGCATTATGGACGAGCTGCCTCAGTTGTCGGATATGCAGAATGTTTACGACTACGCCGGCTATTCACTGCATGTCTGTATGATCTGCGACGGCTATGAAATGCGGGATCAAAAGGCAGTGTTGATCGTCAATTCGGAAGATCGGATCAATACAGCTTTTGTCCTCAACTGGTTTACACCCTATATCTCGGTGTTGACCCACGGCCTCTGCTCGGTCGGCCCCGACATGCGCAAAAAACTGGCGGATCATGGCTACCCCCTCTACGAATCTCCTATTCGCCGCTTTCTTGGAGAAAACCATCAATTGCAGGGTGTGGAGTTGGAAGATGGCACTTACATCGAAGCAACTACCGGCTTGGTGGCGATGGGCGCCAGATACCACAATGCCTATTTGAAAGGGATCCCCGGCTTGAAATGGCAAGGGGAAAACCTGTTGACCGACGAGTGGTGTCGCACTGCCCATCCGCGGCTGTTTGCGCTGGGCGATTTGAAGCAGGGCCTGAACCAGGTGGCGATTGCGGTTGCCGATGGTACCTTAGCTGCCACAGCCATTTGGCGGGACATCCGACGGGCCTCGCCTGCACGTAAATGGGAAGAGCGGCTGCTCTCGCCACCCAGAAGCCCAGCAGGGCCTTCCGGCTAAATTGATGGGCTCTATCGAGCTTGGGTGGCTTCTGTCCTATGATTGGTTGCGAAGGATTAAGCCATTCCATGCACTCTCTGAAAGCGTTGAAAGCGTTGATATTTTGCCTAGCCTTCCTACTGGTTGGACTGATCTACTACTGCACGGTAGAGGCCCAGCCTCTTTTTGAGCTGAACCTGACGGCCACCTCGGAATACAACCTCATTCTCCCCATTGAAAGCATTCGGGTGGTGCGCGGCGCCAATCCCCAAGATTTGCTCATTTATCTATCAGCTCCTTCGGCAGCCTGGATCCATCAAGAAGAGGTGAACGGGCATTATGTGATTGACATCCCCTACGGAGTCATTACCCATACAACAACCGTCGAGGTCGCTTCGGATCTGCCCTATCGGCTGAGCTGGGGCAACCAAAATGAGCAGACGGGGCGACTGTTGATTACCCCTGCTCCCCCTCGTGTGGAGGTGTTTCTGCAGCATAGCTGGATCCCGGATCCCGACTTTCTCGATCCGGCAGAAAATACTCAACCTTTGCAACTGCCTTTAGAAGAAGTGCTGGGGCCTTTACTGGAAGTGCCACCTCGTTCTGCCTTTCTGACCATTGATGATGGCCCCTGGCCTCAGTCTACCCCCCGACTTTTACAGGTTTTGGATGATCTTCAGATCCCGGCCACTTTCTTTGTTATTGGCACCCACGTTTCCCGATTTCCAGAATTGGCTCAATCGATTCAGGCCCATCACCACACCCTAGCCAATCATACTTTTACCCACGATTATCAACGTCTCTACGGAAGCAATGAGCTGTTTTATGCTGAGGTGGATCAGACAACCCAACTGCTCAAAGCGTTGAACTTGGATCCCCAACTGGTTGTTCGCCCACCGGGAGGTTTTCGCCTAGATTCTGCTTTGCGTCGCTCTCTGGAGCAGGCAGGATATCGCGTTCTTTACTGGAACATGAGCCCGGAAGATGCTTACGCGGGCCAAAGCGCAGCCCAACTTTTGGAGCGTGTTCGAGCTCAGTTGCCGGCGATCCAGGCTTCCGATCAGCCCCTGGTTTTGCTGCTCCACGATCGCTGGCCCCACACCGCAGAGGCCCTGCCGGATATCGTCGCTGCCATTCAAGAGGCGGGCTATCGCTTTTTGCCTTGGCCGGCCTTCAGGGATCCCGTTTGAAGGGCTGGCAACAGGTTTTCTGGCTTGAGGACTCCGACCCGCCTTTGCCGGCTGGGGATGTTCAAAGAAGGGCTGCATCTCGCTCAGCTCAGCAGCGTTGCCCAGAGATAACGGAGGCCTGTGCCTTGACAAGCTTTTCCCCAAGTAGCACATTGAAAGTTTACAGGACTTGGCTGCGGGCCGAGGAAGATGAGCGAGAGGACATTATTCGATAAGGTGTGGGATGCCCATACGGTGCGGATTTTGCCCTCTGGGCAGACGCAGTTGTTCATCGGCCTGCACCTAATTCACGAGGTGACCAGTCCGCAGGCTTTTGCCATGCTGCGGGAGCGTCATCTGCCGGTTCTGTTTCCCGAGCGGACGGTGGCCACCGTGGATCACATCATTCCCACCGACAACCGGGCACGGCCTTTTGCGGATCCCTTGGCAGAGGAGATGATCCAGGAATTGGAGCGCAATTGCCGGCAATACGGCATCCGCTTCTACAACAGCGGCTCCGGTCGGCAGGGGATCGTGCATGTGATTGCCCCGGAGCAAGGGTTAACTCTGCCGGGGATGACCATCGCCTGTGGGGACAGCCACACCTCTACCCACGGGGCCTTTGGGGCCATTGCTTTTGGGATCGGCACCAGCCAGGTGCGAGACGTATTGGCCACCCAAACTTTGGCTTTGTCCAAGCTCAAGGTGCGCCGCATTGAGATCCACGGCAAGTTGGGGCCGGGAGTTTACGCTAAGGATGTAATTCTGCACATCATCCGCAAGCTGGGGGTCAAAGGCGGGGTGGGCTACGCCTACGAGTATGGGGGCAGCGCCATTGAAGCCATGAGCATGGAAGAGCGCATGACCCTCTGCAACATGTCCATCGAGGGAGGAGCCCGCTGTGGCTACGTCAACCCCGATGGGGTGACCTTTGAGTATTTGCGGGGGCGAGAGTTTGCCCCCCAGGGATCCGATTGGGAAGAGGCGGTAGCCTGGTGGAGAAGTCTGGCCAGCGACGGCAATGCCCGCTACGACGACGTGGTGGTATTCCAAGCCGCAGACATTGCGCCGACGGTTACTTGGGGGATCACCCCCGGCCAAGGTATTGGGGTGGATGAGCGGATCCCTGCCCCAGAAGATCTGCCGGAAAGCGAGCGGGAACTGGCCAAAGAGGCCTATGCCTACATGGACTTGCAGCCGGGGGATCCCATTGTAGGGACACCGGTGGATGTCTGCTTCATCGGCAGTTGCACCAATGGCCGCTTGAGCGACCTGCGGGAGGCAGCCAAGATTGCCAAGGGGCGGCGGGTGGCCCCAGGGGTGAAGGCGTTTGTGGTGCCCGGCTCAGAACGGGTAAAGCAGGAAGCAGAACAGGAGGGCTTGCGGGAGATCTTCGAGGCGGCGGGGTTTGAGTGGCGGGATCCCGGTTGCTCCATGTGTTTGGCGATGAACCCGGATCGGTTGGTGGGGCGCCAGATCAGCGCCTCTTCTTCCAACCGCAACTTCAAGGGCCGCCAGGGATCCCCCAGCGGGCGTACTCTGCTCATGAGCCCGGCTATGGTGGCCGCAGCGGCAGTCAGCGGCAAGGTGGTGGATGTGCGGACACTGCTTTAACCAACCGTCTCTCAGGCATAGCGGGGACTGGATTTGAACCAGTGACCTTCGGGTTATGAGCCCGACGAGCTACCAGGCTGCTCTACCCCGCGGCGCTTTTCTAGCCTAGCTTGTCCTCCGGCTAACCGGCAAGCCTACACCTTGAGTTTCGCCGGGCATTCTCTTCGGGGATCCCCGTCGCACCTGGATGAGCTGGGCGGTGATGCTGATGGCAATCTCGGCGGGGGTTTCGGCGTGGATCTCCAGGCCAATGGGGGCAAAGAGCCGACTGAAGGCGGTCTCCGGGATCCCTTCCTGGGCCAGGGTTCGCAGTACGGTTTGTACCCGCTTGCGGCTGCCGATCATCCCCAGGTAGGGGGGGGTCAGGCCGGAGTGGTAGATGGCCCGCAGGATTTGGCAATCGAGGCTGTAGCTGCGGGTCACAAGAGCGATGTAGAGCTGCGGGATCCTGTGCAGATGGGGGATAAGTTGGGCAAAGGGTTCTGAGCACAGCCGCTCGGCAACGGGAAAGCGCTGAGGGGTTACCCAGTCCGGGCGATCGTCCTGAACCCAAATGCGAAAGCCGGCCAAATGGGCGATCTGGGCCAGGGACAGGCCGCAGTGGCCCGCTCCGACGATCAGCAGGGTGGGGGAAGGGAGGAGGGGCTCGACCCAGGATCCCGCGAGGAGCTGTGGGCGGGATGGCAGGGAGGCAAAGTGCTCCACATTGCTGTCGCCAAGCCTGAGGTAGGGGAACCCCTGGGGATCGAGGGGAGTGATCAGCCAAGCCCTTGGCCCTTGGGTCAGAGCCTGGAGGATCTGGGCCGCCAACGTTTGGGCAAGGGATCCCTGCCATCGCTGTAGCCAAATGTGCATCCGTCCCCCGCAAACGCCCAGGGGAGGGCTGTTGAGATCGAGGGAAACCGGCATCCCAGCCGGCCAGGACTCCGTCTTGCCGAAGTGCTCCGCGCTGCTCTCGCCATCGCCAACGGGAACAGCGGTCTGCAAAAGGGTTTGCGCTCGGGCAATGA
>NZ_JANSIC010000034.1:4436-14935 GCF_047461955.1 Synechococcus sp. R55.7 | reverse complement strand
CTCCTCTGCCATGCGCTGCCCCAGACGACCACCCCCAACCCCTCTTCCACCCTGGGAGAGGAAATGCCTGCTCTAGGGGATCCGGGTCCGCAACAGTTCAAGTGGGCTAATGGGGGATCCCCCTCGAGAGGGGAGAGACTCAGCTCAGCAATATCCGTGCCTAGTCAAAGCAGAGGGCTATTGTTAAGGAATCTAAAGTAAAGTTGAGCTTTTGATATCACTGTTGCCGTCTTGTTACCGAAAGCGCTATCGTCTAAGCATCAAAGCTTTTTTCAAAGCTGCTTTATGGGCCCTGGAGGAGCGACCCCTCTGGGGCTTCTTCCATCCGGCTGCAGCTGAGAGGGCAAGGGATGGCTTTATGGGGTAGGGATCACTCCTCGGCGGACGGCAGGCCCCAGGGCGTGGCTGCCGATGTCAGAACGGTAGTAGGCCTTGGGAAACTGCACTTGCTCCACAGCTGCGTAGGCTTGGCGCAGGGCCTCGGATAGGGTTGCCCCTTGGCCGGTAAGACAGAGAACGCGCCCGCCATCGCTCAGGAGCTGCTTGCCCGCCTGGCGGGTACCCGCGTGAAACACCAACGCCCCCGTGGTGGCAGCTGCATCCAAGCCGGAGATGGGGATCCCTCGCTCGTAGGCATCGGGATAGCCTGGGGCTGCCATCACCACGCAGGCGGCATAGCCGGGTTTCCATTTGAGCTGGATTTGGGCCAGCCGTCCTTCTATACAGGCCAGCAGCACCTCGTCCAAAGGGTTTTCCAGCAAGGGCAGGATGACCTGAGCTTCGGGATCCCCAAAGCGGCAGTTGTACTCCAACACGTAGGGATCCCCACTGGGCGTGATCATCAAACCGGCATAGATCACCCCCTGGTAGCGGATGCCCCGCCGTTGCAAAGCCTCCAGGGTGGGATCCAGGATCTGGGTTTGGATGCGGGCCAACCCTTCTGGAGTGACCAGGTGATCCGCAGGGGCATGAGCTCCCATGCCGCCGGTGTTGGGGCCGGTATCGCCCTCGCCAAGGCGCTTGTAGTCCTGGGCAGGTGGCAGCAGCACACAGATCTGGCCATCGGTTAGAGCCAAAACCGACACCTCCTGGCCGGGGATAAACTCCTCGATCAGCACCTGATCGCCCGGCTTGGCCAGGGCTGCTTCCAGGGCTTGCACGGCTTCTTCCCGGTTTTGGGCAACGGTTACCCCCTTGCCGGCAGCCAGTCCGTCTTTTTTGATGACCACTGGGAAACTCTGGGAGTCGAGATAGGCCACAGCGGCAGATAGCTCAGCAAAGCCGGTAGCGCGAGCAGTCGGGATCCCCGCCTCTTGCATCAATTGCTTAGCCCAGAGTTTGCTTCCTTCCAGTTGGGCAGCGGCGCGGCTAGGCCCGAAAATGGGCAACCCTGCTGCCTGGAAGGCGTCCACGATCCCCTGCACCAAGGGCAGCTCTGGCCCTACCACCGTCAGGCGGATCCCTTGTACGGTAGCAAACCGCACCAGGCCTTCAATGTCGGTAGCCGCCAAAGCCACGGATTGACAGCGGGGCAGCTGCTGCATGCCGCCGTTGCCGGGGGCACAGTAGATCCGAGTAACCTGGGGAGACTGCAACAGCTTCCAGGCCAGAGCGTGTTCTCGCCCCCCAGATCCGATGACCAGAGCCTGCATGGTGTGCTATTCCGCTGTTTCTAAACCCAGCTTGCCTGTTTTCCGAACATCCCCCATTAGACCATGTTCTTGTACCATTTCTGGGGTGTTGGCGCACTCCGGTCAGTGGACGGCGAGAGAACGGCCCCGCCAAGTCCAGTTGCGGCCGGTGGTGGTGCAGATGGCCGAAGCCAAGATGATGGCCGCTGTCGCCCAACCCCCCACTGCCGTTAGCCACCAGTAGCAGAGGGGCAGATGCGCCCAATGCCGGAGCAGAAGCCGGATGGCCAATTGGGCCAGGATCCCTGCCAAGCTGGCCAACAGCACCTCCAGGGATCCCGTAGCCCCAGCCAGGATCACCCCCAACCAGGGCAAGCTGCAGATCCCCAAGACCGTACCCATTGCCAACACCGCCAAGGCCCAGTTGCGCTCCAGGCCCAGGAACCAGTTTTTGGTCCACCCTTCCCAAAGGGCAGCCCCGTTGGCATACATGCGGCTGCGCACCCGCGGCCCTCCCAGGCAAATTTGCAGGCCCAACCCCTGGGCTTTGATCCGTTGCCCCAGGGCCACATCCTCGATCACCACATCGGCCACTCCGGCATGCCCGCCAACTTGCTCGTAGGCAGAGCGCCGAAACAGCAGGAAGGGACCAAAGGCAAAGGCTTTGGGGTTGTCGGGATCGTTCACGGCGGCAAAGTTGTAACCCACCGCCAGGATGGTCATCATGATGGGTTGCACCAGCCACTCCGCCAGGCAACCGCACACCAATTGCGGCCCTACACTCACCAAGCCGCTGCCGCTTGCCAGCAAATGTCCTAAGGCCGCTTCAATGGCACCGGATCCCAGCCGCACGTCGCAATCCAGAAACAGCAAGTAGTCGGCTTCTACGCGGGCGACGGCTTGGGCACAGGCCCAGTTTTTGCCCACCCACCTTTGGCCTTTGGGACGGGGATCCCCCTTGAGCAGGTGTAGGCGCGGATCTTGCCGTTCGGCAGCCAGGGCTTGGGCCAGCTCCCAGGTGGCATCCGTGGATTCATCGTCCACCAACCACACCTGTAAAGGGGCAGAGGTGCTGTCCAGAATGCTGCTCAGGCAGCCCACCACGTTCTCGGCCTCGTTGTAGGCGGGCACGATCACCGCCAGCCGCTCCATCCCGGCCGCGATTTCCCCTGCCTGTTCCGCCGGGGGATCCCTCAGCCAGGGGGAAGCCCGCAACGCTCGCCTCAGTTGCAGAGCCACTAGGGCAATCGCCAAAGCTGTTAAGGACAATACCCCCGTTAGGATTTCTCGGATCCCCACTCCTGCTTCCCTCGTTGTTTAGATGTGCTCAGGAACAGATTCCCACCTCTAATGCTCTAGCTCTGGGATGGCCCAATGATTTTCTAGGCAGACAAAACCCCCTCTACGATATCGCCATAGGGCCGGGGAAAGATTAGCCAGACCTGGCGCTGGGTTTCCACCAAGGCACGCACCAAAGGGGAAAGATGGGCAATTTCTTCATAGCCACGCTCGGTTTTGAGCTGGATCCCTTGGTCATAAAAGCTATAGCCCTGGACGTGGGCAGAGCGGATGCCCAAATAGCTTTCAGGATCCAGCCCATCCCGCAGCATTTTGGCCTGCACAGCAGCCACCAGGGTTTGGCGTTGCTCCTCAGACAACTGGGTAATGTTGCGGGCCTTAAACAAATCCCGATTCAAGTAGCGCCGCGACAGATCCGCCAAGATGGGATCCTTCCCCGACATGGCCCAGAGGCGCATGGGGTAGCTGAAGATGATATCGTCGGCAGCCAAGTAGAGGGGGAGCGGCAACTCGAAGGGATCCCCTTTTTGAGCCGCCAGCGAGGCCCAGCACCAAGCGCTGAGGATGGGATCCAGCTCAATCTCCCCCCTTTGCAGGAGCGCCTCTGCCCGCCTGAATAGCCGCTCCAAGATAAAACGGGCACAGAGGCTCTTGGGGTGCTGGTACACCTGGGTGTACATGAAATAGCGCACCACCAGGTAGTGCTCGATGGCCCCCAGGCCTTTGCGGGCGGGGATGGACAGGGATCCCGTCTCCGGGTCATAATCCAGCACCGTTAGGATGCGATCCAAGTCCAGGTGGCCGTATTGGGCACCCGTGAGCAGGCTATCCCGCATCAGGTAATCGAAGCGGTCGCAGTCCAGTTGGCTGGAGATGAGTTGCCCCACCAGCGGCAGGGGAAACTGCTTCTGCAGCACTTGCTGCATCTGGGCCGGCAGTTGGGAATCAAACTCCGCCAGCAGCGTCCTCACCTGGGGATCCTCCCGGAGAATGCGGGCCGTCCAAACCTCGTGCCGGCAGCCGAAGATCTCTTCCCCGGCATGGCTAAAAGGGGCATGGCCAATGTCGTGCAGCAGAGCCGAGGCCAAGGTTACCGCCCGATAGGGACGCAGCTCCGGGTGGCGATGGGCCAATTTGTCGAACAGCCGCCGCGTTACCTGCAGCACCCCCACCGAATGGGTAAAGCGGGATCCCTCTGCCCCGTGGAAGGTAAAAAAGGCCGTGTCCAACTGGCGAATGCGGCGCAGCCGCTGAAAGGCCGGTGTATCGATCAGGCGAATGAGCAGAGCCTCAACCGCGTCCCCTCCATTCAGGCTGATGGCGCCATGCAGGGGATCGTGGTAGGTGCGGGACTTGCAAAACCGTAGCGGCATACTCCCACCATACCTCGCCAATTTTGGGATCCTTGGCTAGCCTGTCTGGGGGTGCTTCCCGCCTCGCCCTATCTATGCCCGCTTTCCCATGCCTCTCTCTGCAAAGGATGCCAGCACCCGAACCCCAGAAAACTCGACTCCAAGACAACAAGACAGCTGGGTGTTCCTCCTCTCCCTGCTGATTTTGATACTCAGTTTGGGGCTAACCGGCTGCTCTGCCAGTTCTGGATCCCCTGTTGTGCCCAGCCCACCCACCCTCACCCGCTACGTTGCCCTGGGAGCCAGCGATGCCGTTGGCTACAACGCCTCCATTTCCTGTGATGGCCCAGCCAACGCCGCCGGCACTCGACCCCAGCGCTCAGAGCCCCTGGACTGCCCCAATGGAACGGGCTATGTGCCCCGCCTGGCTCGCTTGCTGCCCGGCCCAGTGGAGCTTATCAACCTGGGCCGTTCGGGAGCGGTGCTCAGCCCCGCCATGCAAGCCCTGAGGCAGGGGATCCCGGCCAATTTGCTGCAGGATCAAGTGCCGCGCCTTCCCCCCGATGCCACCCTGATCACCATTTGGGTGGGCGGAAACGATACCAACGCCATCGCTCTGGCGGCGGCTCAACGGGCTCTCCAAGGTGAGGATCCCTTGCCCTTCGTCGATCAGCAGATCCGACAATTCGCCGCCGATTACCAAACCCTGCTGCAAGCGGTGCGTGCCCGTGCCCCTCAAGCTCGCCTGGCGGTGGCCAACCTGCCCAACTTCGCCCTGATTCCTCTGGGTCAGCAGCAACCCAGCAGCGTGCGCCAACTGCTCTCCCTGATCTCGGTTGGCCTCACGCAACGGGCCATCAACCCCTTAAGCCAACAGGGGATCCCAGTGGTGGACTTGCTCTGCGATCCCCGCTCCTACCGACGCGAGTCCTTCTTTCCCGGCCCGCTGGCCGACGGCTTTCACCCCAACGACCGGGGCTACGCCGATTTGGCCGATGCCTTCTTGAGCGCCCTTCGGCAACCGCTCCCTCCCCAAACCCGCTGCCCTCCCTTTAGCGAGGTGGGATCCCTGCAACCAGATGCGGCGGCAGAGTCTGCCCTCCGCAGTTTTCTCACGGATGGATACAAGCCGGCACAATAGGAAGGATCCCTGCGCTCGGCAAGGGATCCCAAAGGCGCTTAGACGATCCAGCCACGGAGAACGGGCCAGTTTTAGGAAGCAGCTACCGCTGCCGAGGAACGCCGCCGCCGGCCCAGAGCACCCGCTACCGGCTCCGGTTGGGTTTCCACACTCAGGGAAGACACAGACTCCTCTTCAGGGGATTGCACAAAAACCGCCACCGTGGGCTTGCCGGGCAATTGTTCTCGCAAGAAACGGCGCACCACCCGCTCCACTTCGCCCTTAAGGCCGGCCCAGTCGATGTCCAGGCTGCCCCGCTCCAGCGAGCGAGCAAATTGGGGCCACGCTTGCCGAAGGGTGTTCTCCAGAAGGGGTTTCAGGTCGGATCCCTTGAGTTGGTTCCCTTCCCCCGCCAAGCCAAAGGTTTGCACCTGTGGGGTGCAGAGCAACTGGCCACTGCCGTCCAGGCTGATCACCACCGTCACCATACCGTCTTTGGCGATCTGCTGCCGCTCCTGCATCATCTCATCCATCACCACTCCATCGTGGGAAGCGGCGATCATCTGTAGGCCAGAGGGGACGCGGCCCGTGATGGCAATGCGCTCCCGGTTCACCTCCACCACATCGCCGTTGTCGATGATTACAATGTTTTCCCGCGGGATCCCCATGCTCATGGCGGTTTCGGCGTGCTTGACCAGCATGCGGTATTCCCCGTGGGTGGGAACGAAGAACTTGGGGCGGGTGAGGGCAATCATCAGCTTTTGGTCTTCCTGGCAGCCGTGGCCGGAAACGTGCAGGCCCTTGTCTTTGCCGTAAATGACATTGGCTCCCAGCTCCATCAGCTTGTCGATGACCCGCGAGACCGCGATGGTGTTGCCAGGGATCGGGTTGGCCGACCACACCACCGTGTCTCCTGGCTTGATTTGCAACTGCGGGTGCTCACCGTTGGCGATGCGGGTAAGAGCAGCCAGCGGTTCTCCCTGGGATCCGGTGGTGAGGATGATCACCCGGTCATCCGGCAGGCTGTTGATCACATGCATTGGCTGCAGCGTCTCGTCCTTGCAGCGGATGTAGCCCAAGCGCCGCGCATGAGCCACCACGTTTAGCATGGAGCGGCCCAGCAGAGACACCACCCGACCTTGCTGTTCGGCAATCTGCAGCACCAAGTTGAGACGATGTACCGAAGAAGCAAAGGTGGTGATGATCACCCGTCCCTTGGCTCCCGCAATGGCCTTGGTGAGACCGGGCACCACTGAGGCTTCAGAGGGGGTGAACCCCGGCACTTCAGCGTTGGTGGAGTCGCTGATCAGGCAGAGCACTCCCTTTTCCCCATGTTCGGCCAACCGCTGCAGGTCGAAGTACTCCCCATCCACGGGGGTATGGTCGATCTTAAAGTCGCCGGTCTGAATAATGACGCCCACAGGCGTGTGCAGAGCCACCGTAAAGCTATCGGCAAAAGAGTGGGTGTTGCGAATGAATTCGGCAAAAAAGTGCTTACTCAAGGGAACGATTTCACGGGGGCCAACAGGACGCAGCTCTGTGCGGTTGAGCAGGCCCACTTCCCGCAATTTCTCTTCCAGCAGCGCCAGCGCCAATCTGGGGCCGTAGATGACCGGAATATCAAATTCCCGCAGGTGATACGGGATCCCGCCGATGTGATCTTCGTGGCCGTGGGTAACCACCATCCCCCGCACTTTGTCGCGGTTTTGCTTGATGTAGGTCATGTCCGGCAGCACGATGTTAATGCCGTGCATGCTCTCATCGGGAAAAGCCAAACCGGCATCCAAGAGGATAATGTCGTCCTCGTAGCGGAAGGCCCATGTGTTTTTGCCGATCTCCCGTTCGCCGCCCAGCGGAATCATCTGAACGGAAGAGGTGGATTGTGGGGTTACAGAACGAGAAACAACTGAAGAACGTGGTGTTGGCATATGGGTTTAGATCCTCAACAGTAAAAAAACAAAAACAGAAATGGGCACAAGCTATCCCCGACAAAGTTGTGGGCGAAAGCCGCAACTCATCCATTTCCCAGGCCGGGGAAGAGCTTTTCAGGGAAAAAGCTACCTACCCACAGGTCAAACGCCACAAAAGAGCCCCTTGCAAACCCCTGAAAACCGTGGTCATGGCAGAAGCAAAGCCTAAAAATGCAATCATGAAACTTTCGTCGCCATTTGTTCGGATCCCTTCGATTCAGCCAGTAGGCCCATCTCTTCAAGCACCTGTCGCAAAACCTGCAGAGAACTGGGCTGTAGAGGCGCTAGGGGAAGGCGCGCCCGACCCACTCGCCAACCCTGCATCTCCAATGCGGCCTTAATCGGAACTGGGTTGGTCTCGATGAATAAAACCTTGAACAACGGAAACAGGCGCAGGTGGTGGGCCAAAGCTTGATCGTGTTGCCCCCTGATGTAGCTCTGGATCAGCTCCTGCAACTGCAACCCAACCAGGTGGCTGGCTACACTGACCACCCCGCTCCCCCCCAAAGATAGGAGCGGCAACGTCAGAGAGTCATCCCCTGAATAGATGGCGAAACGCGAGGGAGTGAGTCGCCGAATTTCCGAAGCTACATCCATCATACCACTGGCTTCTTTGATGGCGACAACCGTTTCCAATTCTGCTAATTGGGCTACAGTCTCCGGCTGTAAACTGGCCCCTGTCCGACTGGGAATGTTGTAGAGCAAGATGGGCAGGTCACTGGCTTGGGCGATGGCCTTGAAGTGCTCATAAAGGCCGGCCTGGGTAGGCTTGTTGTAGTAGGGCACCACCTGCAGAGAGCCATCCAAACCGAGTTGAGCGGCCTTTTTTGTGGCTTCAATGGCCTCACGGGTGGAGTTGGATCCCGTCCCGGCGATCACCTTAGCCCGACCGGCCACGGCATCTCGCACCACGCGGAACAGCTCATACTCCTCTTGCCAGGTTAGGGTGGGAGATTCGCCTGTGGTGCCACAGACCACCAAGCCGTCACTGCCGTGGGTTGCCAAGTAATCGGCCAAACGAGCGGCCTCATCGTAGTTAAGCTCCCCCTCATCAGTAAAGGGGGTAACCATGGCCGTCAGCACTCGACCGAAGTTCACCGATTGCTTCTCCCCATCAACCACACCAATCCGACGATTAACCGGGCGACCCAGATGAGACCAGTTTGTTTTTCCATCATACCTGCCTTTGCGTTAGGGATCCCGCTTGCCTGCCCTGCCAAGGCCCAGTTTGTGCCTCACCCGGTTGCCACAGGCTGGATAAAAGGGAGATAACAAAGAAGACAGACCGTTTGAACACGGAATGTATAGCCATTTGCCAATCCTGCCCCTACCTTTGGGGGGAGCAGCCTTTCTACCGACACTTGAGGATCCCTATGGACGCCCTAACTGCCCTGAAAGAGCGCATTTCCGCCGACAAATTGGATCCCAGCCGCCGTTTATCGGAAGCGGAGATCCGAGAGCTGGTGGCTTATGCTACGGAAGCTCCTTCTTCCTTCAACATTCAGCACTGGCGGTTTGTTGCGGTCACCGACCCGGAAGACAAAGAGCGCCTCAAATCTCTGGCCTACAACCAACAGAAGGTGGCGGATGCATCGGTGGTGTTTATCATCCTGGGGGATCTGCGGGGGTATGAGAAACTGCCTGAAATTGTGCAAAGAAGCGTTGCTGCCGGGATCCTCCCCCCCGAAAAAGCGGAAGGCTGGGTGAACATGGCCCAGGCAACCTATCTCCACAATCCCACCTTGGCGCGGGATGAAGCGATTCGCTCTGGGGCGATGGCTGCCATGGCGCTGATGATCGCGGCTCAGGCCAAGGGTTTGGTGAGCGGGCCGATGATCGGCTTTGATCCGGAAGGGGTAAAGCGGGAGTTCGGCATTGCCGACCGCTACGTGCCGGTGATGCTGCTGGCGGTTGGATATGCGGCAGCGGGTAACCTGCCGCGCAAGCCTCGCTTGGGGGTGGATGAAGTTCTGGCCTTTGGGCGAGGGCGGGAGTTTTAGCCCTAGGCTCAGGTGGGATCCCTGTCGCCCTCTCCTGGGCTCCTACCGGCATCAAGCCTTGAGAAAATGAACCAGCTGTTGTAAGCGATCCCAAGCGGCACCCCTGGCGAGAATCTCGCGAGCTTGGGCGATCCCGGCTCTCCAATCGGGGGCCACTCCGGCCACCTGCAGGGCCAAAGCAGCATTCAAGGCCACCACATCCTGCTGGGCAGGCGTCCCGGATCCCTGGAGAACTTGGGTGAGGATGGCGGCATTTTCCGCCACATCCCCCCCCTTGAGAGCTTGGGTGGGTGCCAGGGTCAGCTCGTAATCTGCAGGGTTCAAGACTTCCGTCCGTACCAGCCCACCGGACAGGATGCCCAGATCGGTGGGTTGATCCAGACCGGCCTCGTCGAGACCTTCGCGGCTGTGCAACACAATGGCCCCTTCCCGTCCCAACAGGCGCAGGGCCTCTGCCATTACCGGCACCAGCTCCTGGGCGTAAACCCCGATCACCTGGCGGTTGGGATAGAGGGGGTTGACCAAGGGCCCCAACAGGTTGAAAATGGTGCGAACCTTGAGGGCCCGCCGATAGGGGATCACCGCCCGCATGGCCGGGTGCCACTGGGGAGCAAACAAAAAGGTGATGCCCACTTCCGCCACAGCCGCCCGCACCCGCTCTGGCTCAGCCCCCAAGTTCACCCCCAGGGCCTCCAGCACATCCGCCGAGCCGACCTTGCCAGAGGCGGAACGGTTGCCATGTTTAACCACCGGGATCCCGGCTGCACTGACCACAAAGGCCACCGCCGTGGAAATGTTAAAAGTGCCGGCCCCATCGCCGCCGGTGCCACAGGTATCCACCAGGAGAGGCAAGTCCAGCGGGGATCCCAGCGAAGCCCGCTGTAGCACTCGTGCCATGCCGGCCAGTTCACCAGCGCTCACACCCTTGGCTTGCAGGGCCGCCAGAATCGCCCCCGACACCACATCTGGCACTTGGTTCTGGAGCCAACCGTTCATCAACTGTTCAGCTTGGGCTTCGCTGAGAGATTGCCGATCCAGCAACTGCCCCAAAAGCTGTGGCCAAAGGTCAGCCGTTTCCGTCATGGGTCGGGATCCTGGGTGTCAGCGGGTACTTATAGTAGCGTATC
>NZ_JANSIC010000034.1:0-4336 GCF_047461955.1 Synechococcus sp. R55.7 | reverse complement strand
TAGTAGCGTATCCCGCCTCTGGGTCACTTGCCTCGTGCAGGTCGGGCCATGCTGAGGGTTGGTATAGTGGGTTTGACCTGAGCCGTTTCCGGCCCTAGCAGGGTGCGCTCCATTCTTCTCTTCCCTCCCGGAGGTTGTGATGAACCCTCCAACTAACCCAAGGGCTTGCAGCCCGCTTGCACGAGCGGGAGCCTTTGCCCCCATCCATGTTGTGGGCGGGGGGTTGGCGGGGACAGAAGCTGCTTGGCAAATTGCCCAGGCAGGGTTGCCTGTCATCCTTTCGGAGATGCGCCCCGTGCGTCAGAGCCCGGCCCATCACACCGATCAGTTGGGGGAGCTGGTGTGCAGCAACTCCTTTGGGGCTGCAGCCAGCGATCGGGCGGCAGGGCTACTCAAGGAAGAACTGCGACAACTGGGATCCCTGGTGATCGCGACGGCGGATTGCCATGCAGTGCCGGCAGGAGGGGCATTGGCAGTGGATCGGGCCCGCTTCAGCCAGGCTCTCACGGAAGCCATTCAAAACCATCCCCGCATCACCCTGCGTCGGGAGGAGGTGACGGAGATCCCGGAGGGCATTGCCGTCCTCTGTACCGGCCCTCTGACCAGCGATCCCCTGGCCAAGGCACTGCAAGCCTTTACGGGCCTGGAGTACCTGAGCTTTTTTGATGCGTCTAGCCCCATTGTTACCGGGGATTCGTTGAACCGAGCGGTGGTGTTTCAGGCTTCCCGCTACGACAAGGGGGAAGCAGCCTATCTCAACTGCCCCATGACGGAAGCGGAGTACGAACGGTTTTGGCGGGCGCTGGTGGAGGCGGAGCAGGCGCCCCTCAAGGATTTTGAACGGGAGGAGCGCAAGTTTTTCGAGGGCTGCTTGCCGATTGAAGAAATGGCGCGCCGGGGCAAAGACACCCTCTGTTTCGGCCCCTTGAAGCCGGTGGGGCTGGTGGATCCGCGCACGGGATCCCGTCCTTACGCGGTGGTGCAGTTGCGGCAAGAGGACAAAGCAGGGCAGCTGTGGAACTTGGTGGGCTTTCAAACCAACTTGAAATGGGGAGAACAGCAGCGGGTCTTTCGCCTCATCCCCGGCCTGGAACAGGCGGAGTTTGTCCGCTTTGGGGTGATGCACCGCAATACATTTTTGAATTCGCCCCAGCTTCTGTGGCCGACCTTGCAATTTCGTCGCCGACCCACGCTGTTTGCCGCCGGCCAGTTGGTGGGCACCGAGGGCTATGCCTGCGCGGTGGCAGGGGGATGGTTGGCCGGACAGAACGCCGCCCGCCTGGCTCTGGGGTTGCCCTTGATCACGCTGCCCCCCGAAACAATGATGGGATCCCTGTTTCAGTTCATCAGCAGCGCCGATCCCAGGCACTTTCAGCCGATGCCGGCCAATTTTGGGCTGTTGCCGGATTTGGAGGGGCGCAAGCTTCGCAACAAGCAGGAGCGCTATGGCCGTTACCGGGATCGGGCTTTGGCTGCTCTGAAAACGACTGGGTTGGTGCGCCAAGTGCAAACCGCCTAGGGGAGCTTGGAGCGTGTTCCCGACCATTGCGATCCAAGTCAAAGTCGAGATTGAGCGTTATCGTCATTTGAAACTAGATTGAGACACTTCCTAGGCGTTTCGCGACCGCCCCCAGCCCCTCTCCCTCTGGGGGAGGAGAGTCGGGAAGCAATGCCACAGAAATATTTAGAAATGTTTCATTCCTATGCCGCGGTAGCAGATCCCAAAACGAGCTGTCAAAAGCTGGGCAAACCTGTTGGCTACCTTCCCTCTTTCCGCTGCTCACAAGACAAAAGGGCGCGCATGGACTCCAACAGTTGGGGTGCCCTCTGGGTGAGGTCTTGATAGAGGCAAATTTGCTGTTGGCAGCGGGCCAGGTTATGGGCTTTGCGGCTGGGGTAGCGCTGGGGATCCCAATTCCAGTAAGCGTCTTCAAACCAATCCTGCAAAAAGCGCATCCCCAATTCCAGGGTAATCAGTTGGATCCCTTGGAGAAGGAGTTCCGGTTGTAGGGCGTGCAAGTTCCCGGTTTGGGCATAGCCCCGCAACCCGGCCAGGATCGCCTCTGGCTGAAGGGTATTTCCTCGTTTGCCCCAGGAGCGCAGGGCATCCCCCAATTCAACATAGAGGTTGTGATACATGAAGGTGTCCAGATCCACCAGGCCCACAAATCGCCCCTGCTCATCGAACAAAAAGTTGTTGAACTTGAGATCGGCATGGATGATTTGAGTTGGGATCCCCGAGGGCAGCAGAAGATTGGGCACAGTTTCGATTAAAAACTGCCATTCTGCCTGCACTTCTGGGGCCGGCTCATACTGGCGTAGCTGTTGCCAAAGGTGAGCCGTATCGTGAAAATGCGGGATCTGGAAGCGAAAACGATAGTCCATCTGGGCCAAGAGTCGATGCAGGCGTCCAACGGCTGCCCCCGCCTCTTCCAGATAGCCCCAATTGGGAGGAGTTGGGTGACAGGATCCCGGCAGACAATCCATGACCCGCCACAGCCCTTCTGCCCAGGACAAGTGCAGGGATCCATCGCGAGCGCGGCGGAATTGGGGGACGGGGAAGCCGTGTTGTCTCAACCATTGGCCGATGGCTTGACCATCTTCAGTGACAGCAGGATCAAATCGGGGGTGAAGGCGCTGGACGATGAAGGATCCCTCAGAGGTGTTGAGTTTCCAAGTTTGGTGAATGAGGCCCACTCGGATGGCTTCGGGTGGCTCTGGATCCCCCAGTTGAAAGTGCTGGACAAGGGGATCCAGCCAAGTCAGGTCAAGCATAGGCAAGGAAGAAATCTATTCAAGCTTGGGGTGCTGGGTCGATCTTTTCGTTTTCAGAGCTGCCTCAAACCGCTTACCACAGCGGCGGCCTTTGAGGCTTACAGTTCAAGTTCCATTGAAGTGGCTTCATGTTGACGATTTTACCGTCCTCGATAAACAGGGCAAGTTGTTTGGGAGGGTGCAGCTTGTTATGCAACCACAGCCTTTTTGCGGCTCACCCGAACGGGACTTGTCGCCAGAACTCACTGCCCAATTGGCCGAGAACTCAGGTGTCGTTGTGGCAAACCCGCGAAAGAGCCCCATTTGCTACCTTAATGAAGGTTGCTGGCCGGACAACCGTTAGGTTCCCTCATCACCCCATGGATACCCGCCTAATCAACATTGGCTTTGGCAACATCGTCGCCGCTGGGCGTGTGGTCGCCATTGTCAGTCCCGAGTCAGCTCCCATCAAACGCATCATCAGCGATGCCCGCGAGAGGGGCCAGTTGGTGGATGCTACCTATGGTCGTCGTACCCGCGCTGTCATCATCACCGATTCCGGGCACGTCATCCTCTCCGCCATCCAACCCGAAACCGTTGCCAACCGCTTCCTGACGGCCAAGCCCGGTTTGCCAGACGAAACCGAGTGAAAGCCATCGCTGTGAGCCGTCTGAGGAACCAGGAGTGAGATATCCTAAAACCAACCCAAACAAGTCAATTGCCCAGCCGTCTTGCGTCGGTCTCTGTCTATGCCAGCCTCTCCTACCCCAGTTCCCTCTGAGTGTACGCAGCAGCAGGGATCCCTTCCGGCTCCTACCCCGCGCGGTCGCTTGGTGGTTTTGACAGGGCCCAGCGGAGTGGGTAAGGGTACGCTGGTCAACCAGTTGCGCCAGCGCCACCCCGAGCTGTATCTCTCGGTTTCGGTCACCACCCGCCCCCCCCGCCCCAGCGAACAGGAAGGTGTCAACTACTACTTTCGCAGTCGGGAGGAATTTCTCAACTTGATTGAAGCCAACGAGCTGTTGGAATGGGCACAGTATGCGGGCAACTTTTACGGCACTCCCCGCGAGATCGTGTTCCAAAAACTCAATCAGGGTCAGGATGTGCTGCTGGAAATTGAGCTGGCGGGGGCCCGTCAGGTGAGGCAACAGTACCCAGATGCCATTCGCATCTTTCTCTGTCCCCCTTCTCTGGAAGAGCTGGAACGTCGCATCCGCGAGCGCGGACAAGACTCAGAGGCCAGCATCGAGCGCCGCCTGGAACAGGCCCGCAAGGAATTGGATGCCCAAGACGAATTTGACTACGTGATTGTCAACGACAACCTGGAGCAAGCGCTGCAGGAGCTGGAAGCCCTGCTCTATCCCCCCTCTCCCTCTTCAAAGGAGCAGCAGCCCTAGCTTCTCCAGCCCCTTCCCGGAACGCTGGTGTCGGTGGTGCAGTGGCTCCAGATTGGGCCTAGGGTTAACTTTCGGTTAAGAAAAAAGCTGCTGGGAAGGGTAGTTTGGCTTTACCAAAAAACTGGGTCTGAAGCCCCGCCCTAAGGCCTACGGCCCGCTGACGCGACCAGGGCGGCTTTTATCTT
>NZ_JANSIC010000033.1:4771-14966 GCF_047461955.1 Synechococcus sp. R55.7 | reverse complement strand
ATATAGGTTCATAGCTTGCCCCTATCCCGGCGGATGGGAGGGAGGGCATGCACAACTGTTCCTAAGCCTGTCGTGGGCTGTAGAACAGATGAAGTCTTTTCTGAGGAGAGCGGTTGGGAACACCTCCACACCACTCACCCTCAGGTGCGGCTATTCTGCCCTTTAACCCACGGGGGGTGTCAATCCCAAGTCAGGGATCCAACAGGACAAAAGCTCTCCATTGGCCTTGATGGGATCGGAAAAAACGGCGCGATCCCGTTACGTTTCTCAGGGTGTAATTGCCTGAACCTTACCCACCTCCACTTTTCCACAGAAACCCCCGATGCCGCCCCCTGAGGGAAAGGCCCTGTGGAAAACAGCCCACCCGCCTGTGGAAAGTCTGGGGAAAACCTGTGGATTTCCGGGAAATCTGAATTTGTCCAAAAATTTTTGTGTTTGTGTCGAGCATTTCTCAGGGCCACTCAACTCCGTAGCGCAAAAACAGCTCCTTGGAACCGCGGCGGCATTCCAGCAGCTCCAACTGGGGCGGGGATCCCTGCACTTGCCAACCCTCAATGCTGGCAGGCGCATCGGCATATCCACTCAGCAGCACCGGAGCGAGGGTAACCCACAGCTCATCCAAGGCCCCTGCCTGGAGAAATGCCCCCAAAAGCCGCCCCCCGCCCAACAACCCCACCCGTTCAATGCCCAAGCTGCGCAGGCGGGCCAGCCGTGCCGGCAGATCCCAATCGGCAGCCACCCAGATGTCCTCAAAGCCGGTTCGGTTCCGCCAAATCCGGGATCCCTTGGGAGTTGTCCACAGCCAACGGGTGAGGGGCTGGCGAAAAAACGGCAAATCCTCAGGAATATCTCCGCTGCCAGAGCAGATGATCGTCAGAGGCTGGGGGGAGAGGCCCTGAGCAGTTCTGCGTTGGATCAACTCGGGATCCCGAATACGCAGACTGGTGCCGTAGGCCCGCAGAGTGGCGGCCCCCATGATCAAAGCCTGTTGCTGGGCAGCTTGGGTTTCCAAATGCCGATAGTCCTCAGGGCTGCTGAAGGAGGGCCTCTGCGCTCGGTGGGCTGCGATCTTTCCATCCAAGCTCTGGGCGAAGATGGCAACCAAGTGGGGACGATTCAAAGGCAAGATCGCTGGGAAAGGGTGGGCAAACCCCACAAATTGACCAGAATAGAGTCAGGCATCGCCGGGAGAACCGTGGCACAGACTGTTGTGCCGGTCACCAGCTCGCCCATGCGGAACGGATATGTTAGGAACATTTCAATCATCCACCATCCGGGTTGAAGTCGAGGCCAGTGCATCGACCGTGCAGCGCTGTCTGACAGAGGTGGGATTGTTGCAGCAGTGGATCTGGCCCCAGCAACTGCAGGGATCCCTTCCCGAAAGGCTGGAGCTGGGCAGCACCTTTGCGGCCCAATGGGGCCCCCTCTCGATCATGCACCAGGTGGAAACCCTGCTGCCGGAACGGCTGCGCCTGCTGATGTGGGGAGGAGCCGATGGCTACTGTGACTGGCTGTGGGGGAACGGCTGGGTGCAGTTGCGGGTAGAGGCCGTCTCTCTCCTGCCCTTGGGCTTGGGACAATTGCTGATGCTGCGGCGGCTGCAACAGTTTGCCCAAAGCCAAGAACAGCGCCCCTCTTAGGACTTAAAAAGCGACCTTCCGGCAAAATCCGTGGATCCTCGGCTTGACAAAATGCGTTTCGGTTGCAGCATGCTACTTCTCTAAGGATTTTCCACTACGATAGTTGTAGCAGAGCTTACTCTTCCCGTCCGAGAGGCCCAATGAATCCGCCGACCAGCCCCACCCCAACCGCCATCGAGCAGGAAAAGTTTGAGATCCGCTTGGGAGAAGCCCTCAACCGAGCAGGACTGCTCACCCCCGCCCAACTGGCTCAGGCCATGTGGGAAAAGGCCGACAACCCCTTGATGTTGGGGGAGCTGTGTATGCAGCACGGCTGGATTGCCCCCCAAGATCTCTATCCGTTGATCCCGGTCGAACTGGTGCGTATCGGCGAGATCTTGATGCTGCATGGGTATCTGGAGCTGGAGCACATCCATCAGGCCCTGATTCAGCAGCGGCAGCACCCGGAGCGCAAGCTGGGGGAGATCTTGGTGCAGCAGGGCTGGGTGCAACCCCACTGGTTGGAATGGGCCTTGGACAAGCAACAGCGGCTGCGGCGCCAGAAAGGAGCTGCCAACAGTTGGGAGGTGATGGTGGAGCAGTGGTCCACCATTCCCGATCAGCCCCCTCTTTACGTCTCACCTCTACAGGTAGCCCAAGAGACCTACAGAGTTACCCAGCAATACAAAGCCCAGCTGGAGCGCTACCAAGAGCAAATTGCCATCTTAGAAGCGCAACTGGAGCAGCAGCGGCAGCAGCAACAGCTCCTGGTCGAACAATCGCTGCAGCAGGTTGCCGACCATCAAGCCCGCCAGCAGGAACAGCAGCAGCGCATTGCCCAATTGGAAGCCCAAATTCAACAGGAGACAGAACAACAAAAGGCTGCCCAGCAGCGCATTCGGGAACTGGAGGAGCAACTCCAAGCTCAGCAAACTCAGGGATCCGCGCAACTGCAAGCCGCCCAAGCAGAGCTGGAAATCCTACGTCGCCGCTGCCACGAGTTGACAGAATGGCAATCTCAGGCCAAACACCAGCTGCAAGAGCTGGGATCCCAACTGCAGGAGCAGCAGAAGATACAGCAGGATCAGGCACAGCAGCTCCAAGAGCAAACCCACCTGCGTCATACTCTGCAGCAAATGGAAGCCCAAGTGGCTGCCCTGAACCAGTCGCTGCAGGAGCACCAACATCAACTCCAACTGGCCCAGTCCACGAAACAGCGCTTAACTGCCGACCTAGCCCACGTTCGCCAAGAAGCTGCCGAGGCCACCCACCGCTTGCAGGTGCAGCTCCAAGAAACCCAAGCCCAACTGCGAGAAACTCAAGATCGCTTGCAGGAAGCCCAAGCCCAAGTGAGCCAGCTCCAGGCCCAACTGCAGGCGGCCCAAGCGGAAAACCGTGCTCTAGCCGCAGCGCTAGCCGAAGCCCGGCGAACTTCCCCACCTGCAGCTGCACCGACCCCAGCTCCAGAGAAAGCCCGGCCAGAGGCAGAGGATCTCAAGACCCTGACCGTAGCCGACTGGGCAGCCGAGCTGAGTGCCCCAGAAAGCGAATTGCCCCCGCAGCAGTATTTGGGGGAAGAGGACTTGGAAGCTCTACAGCGGGCCACCCCCTGGGTACAGCGGGTATTGACCCAATTGCGGGCGGCTGGCCTGATCGACAATGCCGGCATCGAAACCGTCATTCACGCTTGGGAAAAGGAAGGGGGCACCTTCACGGATGTGCTGGCCCACCACAGTGGCCTCAAGCCGGAGACCGTCAAATTTTTCAGCGAAGGGGGCTACTCTGTTCAACTGGCAGGGGGACGCCACGTGGCCGACTACCTCAAGGCTTCTGGATTGGTCAGTGCCACCCAAATCGAACAGATCCAGAAGCACCTGCCGCCAGGGGGATCCCTGTGTCAGGCCCTTGCCCAAGCCGGGATTCTACGCCGGGCCACTGCCCTGTATTTCGAGCGCCACTTCGGCGGGCAAAAGCCCCGCCGCCCGCTGCGGGAAGAGCTTTAGAGGAACCATGCTCTATCGCTGACGCCAACGACCGACAAGGGATCCGAATACAGACACAAGCTGCCAACAAGATGCCAATTAGACTAGAAACTAGATAGAGATAGATCATCAGAAGCGACCGGTTTCTCACCCCTGAGAGACCCAAGTTACTCGGTAGTTGTGTCGATCTCTTCTGCTATGACTACGGAAGCTCCAACTCGACCTGCTCAGCAGTTCTCGCCCTCGAGAACCCAGGTTCGCCAGCCCTACCCCCACTTCAAGGTGATCGTCTTGGATGACGATTTCAATACCTTTCAGCACGTTACGGAATGTCTGCTGAAATACATCCCCGGCATGACTTTGCCCCTAGCGCGGCAACTGACCGTGCAGGTGGATGCCGAAGGGCAAGCAGTTGTTTGGGTCGGCCCTCAAGAACAGGCGGAGCTCTACCATCAGCAATTGCTGCGGGAGGGGTTGACCATGGCCCCCTTGGAGCCGGCCTGAAGCACCAGGCGTTCGTAGCTGCGCTCAACTGCTGCCAACAGCTCCGCTTGGCCCCAACCGGCGTAAAGGCTGCTGGCAATGGCCAGCCCACCCGCCCCCACCCCTTCCTTGACATAGCCCCGCTCGTAAGCCTGTAGAGGCAGATAGCGGCTATTGGCAAAGCTCAGTTGGGTGGCCAAAAGGGGAGCAACCCCCAACAACTCTGCCAAGGCCACCGTATTGCCCGAGGGATCCTCTGCCACCCAGCGGGTGGTTCCCACCACCACGTTCTCTGGGGGCCAAGGGATCCCCTGCTCTTCCCCCCAGCGCTGCATCAAGGCCAGCACCGCCAACATTTGGGTTCCCCCTGCCAGCAGCACCGCTCCCCGTTGCGCTGCGCCCATCGCCAACCCGGCCACAAAGGGCTGCATGGGATCCCCCACTGCCGCCACCACCTCAGCAGCAGAAGCTCCCCTTGGCAGACGGGCCAATCCCTGCCGGGCCAAGGCCAGCTTTTGGGCGTGGTTGCAGACCGGGTGGCTGCTGTTTACCATGCCCTCTGCTGCCCACCCCAGTCCCAACAACACCGCCAGCGCCGTGGTGGTGCCCCCTGCCACACACTCCCCAATCACACAGTAGCCTTGCTCCAGCCGGGATCCGCGGTCGTACCCTTCTTGCCAAAGGGATCCCACCTGCTCCAAAGACAGAGCCTGTCCTGTGCTCAAGCAGCGGGCCACTCCCCCAGAGCTCACCATTTCTGCCCCCGGCAAAGGTTCCGGCAAGCCACAATCGAACACTCGGCACGGGATCCCCAACTCCCTCAGGATGGCGCAGCTGATCACCACTGGGGAAGGATAGCCATCCGGAGAGGTGGGCAAGCGGTGAGAATGGCCCGCCAGCAACACTTCCCCATCGGCAAGAGCTGTGTAGCGACGCAAGGAGGGGGTAGCGCCGGCAGCCGAAATGCCCGGAACAAGAGCCGTTTCGGTAAACCCCAAGCAGGCCAGAAACAGAGGTCGGGATCCCTGCACCCGTTCGCACCACCGCCGGGCCACAGCCGGCTGAGTGTAAGCCTTAACGCAAGGAAACGGAAGCATACCGGACACCGAGGCAAACAAGCCAGAGTCTATCCTGAGCCAGAAGGGCGGGATCCCGTACTCGCAGGAGGGGTTGCCTCCTGCTGAGGCAATCGGATTCGGATAGGATGGGTATACCCAATGCAGTTTATTCAGGGCAAACGGAAGGCCATGAGCTTCTTCGACTCTGAGATCGTCCAAGAGGAAGCCAAGCAACTGTTTCAGGATTTCCAAAACCTGATGCAGCTTGGTCAACGGTACGGCCAATTCGACCGGGAAGGCAAAAAAATCTTCATCGAACAGATGGAGGAGTTGCTGGAGCGCCAGCGCATTTTCATGAAGCGGCTGGAACTCTCCGACGACTTTATGGCTCAAATGACCATCAAACAACTGCAAACTCAGCTTGGGGGGTTTGGGCTCTCCCTGACCCAAATGTTTGACCAGATGCACCAGACCCTAGAGCGCATGAAAGCTGAGGCAGACGCTGAGCGTTGACCCCCAAGAACGACCTACACGAAGGGATCATGTCTTCTTCCCGCCAGACCCGCAACCAGAAATTGATTCTGGAGGTGCTAGAGCAGCAGTCGCAGCCCCTTTCGGCGCAAGAGATCTTTCTGGAGTTGCGCAATGCCAACCACACCGTCGGTCTGGCCACGGTTTATCGAGTTTTGGATGCTCTGCGCAATGAGGGCAAGCTGCAAGCGGTCAACTTGGGAGACCAGCAGACCTACTACCAGGTTCTGCCCAGCAATGGCCACAACCGCCACCACCTGATCTGCACCGAATGTCGGCGGGTGGTGCCTTTGCCCGATTGTCCGGTGGAAGATTTGGAGGCACAGCTTTCCAGTCAGTACCAATTCGCGATCGAGTACCATGTGCTTGACTTCTACGGCGTCTGTGCCCAGTGCCGTAGAGGGGTTGGGCCAAGCCCGGACTCACAGCGTTCCTCTTTTCTCAAAGCTAAGCCCAAATGATGAGCTATCTCTGGACGGTGTTGATCGGGCTGGCCGGCGCCCTGATCGGGGTCAAGCTGAGGCTTCCGGCGGGAGCACTGGTGGGCTCCATGGTGGCGGTGGGTTTGGTGAATGTCTGGGGGGCGATCCCAATTCCCGCTCCCCCAGCCGGGATCCGTTTTGCCATGCAGGTGGTGTTGGGCATTCTTTTGGGTACTAAGCTCACTGCCGATACGCTTCTGGCCCTGAAAGATCTGTGGCGACCAGCCCTGCTCTGTACAGTGATTGCGGTGGGCACGGGGGTCTTGTCGGGGTACCTGATCTCCCGTTGGCTGGGGATCGAGCGCTTGACTGCCATCTTGGGCACAGCTCCAGGAGGCATTTCCGACATGAGCCTGATAGCCCTGGACATGGGAGCCCAAACCAGCACAGTGGTGGTCATGCACTTGGCACGCCTGATCAGTGTCGTCGTGGTCGTCCCCTGGGTGGTGCGACTGCTCGTTCAGCCGGGCACGAGTTAGCTAGACCGCCGGGAAGCCCCGCCCTCTGTGCATCAGCATGAGTGCCGGAGTATGTCACGAAAGTCCTCGGAGCAGAGATGGTGGGTGGGTTAGACTAAGGGCGATACAGAACTTAACAACTGAACCGCTGCCTTGGAACTTTCCCCTTCTCCCCTCACCTGCCATGCCGACGCTGCCGGATCCCCTTGGAGCGCTGCTCTCCGTTCTGCAGATGGCTCTTTGGGCAATGTCTCCTCTGGCCAAGGCGATTGGTGGCCTCTACAGCTGCATTGGCAGGGGGAGCCAGACCCGGTACAGCCTGAGCTGGTGCAGGTGGATCCCGTGCTGCGCTTGCTGCTTTTGGGGGATGGCTTTACCACCCGTAATCTTGCTGCCTTGATCCAAGAGCCGATTCAGGCTCATCTGCTGGACACGGGCCGGGTTGATTTACAGGCAGAGCAGGGCACTGCCCCCAAGTCCATGCAACAGCTGGCCAGAGATTTGGGGCGGCTGGGATCCCCTTTGATGCGGCGGCGGGTTTGGCTGTGCGGGGCAACCTCTCAACAGCCCTTGCTCTATGCCACCTCTTGGTGGAACTCTGAACATCTGGTTCAATACTTGCCCCATCCCGATCGGCCCATTGGCCAAAATCTGATCCAAGAAAAACTGGAGACCTTTCGCGAGCTGCGCGGCCTTTACCACGGCGAGGCAGACCCGGTTGCCCGGCTGCTGCAGTGTCCCGGTCCCTTCTGGGCTAGGCATTATCTTTTGTTGCACAGGGGCCAGCCTTTGACCGTCATCTACGAGGTGTTTTCTCCACGGCTGGCCGCAAGGGCCCTGTCCCGCTAGCGCGACGGAGACCTCCAACGGCGCACGGCTGCGGTGATGGCGGCTGCCACCTGCGGATCCAATTGGGCGCTGGCGGAGATGCGCTGATAGTCCTCTGGGGTCAGTTGATGGGCGACGATGATCTCGGCAGCAGCAGCCTCAAACTGTTGTTCGATTTGCCGACGTTCCTCGCTGCTGTTGGCCTGTTGGAGGCGATTTTGGGTGCTCTCCAGAAGAGGTTGCACCGCCAGGAGGGTGCGGGCAAAGCGGTCAATCTGCTCAGAAGAAGGTGGAGAGGTGGCTTCAGAAAGACTAGCCGGGGCCGAGGTCATCGTCTCTGAAGAGGTTGCGGGCAGATCCCCATCCCATCCGGAGTCTGGCCTGGGCGAGGGAGAGGGATCCGGGTTGGCAGGAGCCTGGAGGGCCACTCTGCCGGCTGCGTCCAAGTCTTGGGCCGGGTTGAGGGCATTCCAAAGGGCCAAGCCCGCCAAACACAGAGCAGCCCCTATCAGTCCAGCACTCAAGAGGGCGAGCCAACTGACAGAGGTCGCAGTCGGCTCAAGCACCACCTGCACCGGCGCATGAGGAGGCAAGGGTTTGGACATGAGGCTGAGATCGTAAGCCCGACGCTGCTGGCTATCGCTGAGAACTCGGTAGGCGTGTTGTAGCTGGAGGAACTCCCGCTGGGCCAACTGCCGCAACCCTGCGGGGATATCGGCAGGCAACCGATCCGGGTGCAGTTCGCGTGCCCGCTGGCGGTAGGCAGCTTTGATCTCCTCCAGGCTGGCTTGGGGAGAAAGCCCCAGCTGTTGGTAGTAGGTGGGGGAAGCAGGCAGAGTAGGCATGGGAGCAGTTGGTTGCAGAACAGAGGGAGAACCGGCTGCCTTCGAAGGCCAGCCACCTTACCCCAACAGGGATCCCTCCTTTCGGACCAGCATATCCTGCCCGGTTCAGCGAGGCTGCTGGCCCAAGAGCTAAGACACGTAAACCCCTGTTAGAGGCGCGCTCAGGGCTTCTTCCAACTCTGCCAGGCCAAGACGACGCTCCAGGATATCCATCACCTCGCGGCCAAAATCATGGGGGTTGCGATCCCAGGCTTCCAGACACACTTCCCCAAAAAAGGATCCCAGGGGTTCTGGGTTCCAGAGCAGTTTGCGCGCCGTCCAAGGAGTCATGTGCATGGGGTTAAAGCGGTCGTCGATAACACCGATTTTGCGAGCAAAATCTTCTAGATGAGTGTGGGGTTGCAGGCCGATGAAGAAGATGGCCGGCTCAACTTTGTCGCGACCAAAGATGGCTTCCAGCTCGCGATGGTACCGTACTGTTTGCCGAATGGTTTCCGGTCGCTCGTCGATAACATTAAAGGAGTAATTGACCGAAACCAGGTCGTTAAATCCTGCCTGTTTGAGGTAGCGGCAACTCTCCAGTACCGTGCGCAGGTTATAGCCCATGCGCATTTTGCGCACCAGCTCCTGGGATCCGCTGGTGATGCCGATCTCGAAGTAGCTCATGCCGGTTTTCACCATAAGCTCGGCCAGCTTTGGGGTGAGGTTGTCGGCCCGAATATAGGCAGCCCAACGAATATCGGTCATGCCGGCATCAAGGATTTTCTGCAGCAATTCCTCCGCATCCTCAATGTAGCGGCGGGCAGGGATAAACTGGGCGTCAGTAAACCAAAAGTTTCGCACTCCTCGCTCGTACAACTGCATCATTTCTCGGATCACCTCATCCACAGGGTTGAGGCGCACCTGCTTGCCTTCGATGACGGTGTAGATGCAGTAGCAGCAGTTGTGGGGGCAGCCGCGTTTGGTTTGTACCCCAATGTAAAAATCGCCCCCTTCTAGGTAGTAGTCAATTTCCGGCCAAATGGCGGTGATGTAGGTGTAATCACAGGCGGTTTTTTGCAGAGGTTGAGGCGGCTCGTGGATCAAACCTGGGCGAGGTTGCTCCAGCTTGGCCCGATAGCAGCGCTCTGTGGCTAGGCTTTGCCCTTGGATGACTTTTTCCAGCAGCGTTTCTCCTTCCCCCACCGAGATGATGGTGCCTTGGGGCAGATAGCGGCCCAATTGTTCGTAGAAGACGCTGACTGCCCCACCCCCCAACACCGCTTCAGCGTGAGGTTTGTAGCGCCTGGCTCTGCGGATCCCCTGCCAGACCAGCCGGGTGTTGCGCCAAATCTCGCCATAGTAGGCCAGCACCAGCCTGAGGCTATTCAGGGATCCCCGCAATTTTTTCAGGGGGTTGCGGGCGTAGAAAAACTCAAAAGAGTGTTGCAACAGGTTGCCGGCCCGCCCGTTCACCGGCGCATAGACTTGAATATCCCGCCAAGAGAAAACCAGCAAATCCGGCTGAAACTGGTCGATCTGCTCCAGCATGCGGCGGCGAAAATCTAGGGGCGGAAAGGTGCCCATATCGAAGATGCGCTGCTCAACTTGGGGGAACAGCTTGTGGACATGATCGGCCAAATAAACCACCCCAATGGGAAAAATGGGGTTGCAGGGCAGCCGTACATAAAGGATTTTTTGAATCTTCAGGTGCGAGGCCATACAACCTGAGAGCTTACTTTACATCTCTTCACTCACTCTAGTCGGTTTTTGAGGGGCGCGGCGGCAGGGATCCAGAAGGGACAAAGATAAGCTAAAGTTGAAGCAACCAGCAGGGTCGGACCTGAGGAGAGGGTATGACTCCAGAGGGCCCAATTTGGCACAGTCGCTATCGGCCAGAGCGGCGATTGAGCAAGCGCAGCGGCAGACA
>NZ_JANSIC010000033.1:2438-4671 GCF_047461955.1 Synechococcus sp. R55.7 | reverse complement strand
TCGGTTCAGGCGGCTGCCCCCCGGGAGCAGGGATCCTACACCGTGGTGGGGAGCTACGGCTACATGCCCCTAGAGCAATTTGGCGGCAGAACCGTGCCCGCTTCCGATCTCTACAGCTTAGGTGCCACCCTAATCCACCTGCTCACCGGACAACATCCGGCGGACTTGCCCCAGGAGGGATCCCGTATTGCGTTCGAGCAAGCGGTGCAACTGAGCCCGCCCTTTCGCGACTGGCTGCGGTGGTTGACGGAGCCTCTGGTGGCGAATCGTCCCGCTTCCGCCCGGCAGGCCCTGGAGGCGCTGGAGCATTTGGATCGTCGTCCCGCCTTGATTCCCTCAGACGCAGCAGCAGTCCCTCCTCGACAGCCAGCAGGCAGCCGGATTCAACTGCACAAGTCCGAACAGACCTTTCAGGTGGTGATCCCGGCCCGGCAAACCGGTGTTTTGGCGTTGCTGCCTTTCGCCATCGCTTGGAACTCCGTCATCACCTTTTCCACGATCATATCGGTTGGGCATGCGCCTTTTCCGGCCAATCTGTTGTTTGGCCTATTCATCCTGCCCTTCTGGACGGTGGGGTTGGTGATGGTGGGCGGGATCCTCTACGGTCTATTCGGCAAAGTCCACCTACGGATCGACACAAAATACATTCGCCTGGTTTACGAGGTGTTTGGCCTGCGCTTTCGCAGAGTTCCCCCCAGTCGGCGATGGGATATTGACCGGCTAGAGCTGATCCCATGCCAAAGCCCACAGTTGAACATCTGGGCGGGCAACCGCAAATACGAGTTGGGAGCGGGGATCCCTTTGCAGGAGCCAGAGCTGGAGTGGTTGGCCTCGGAACTAAGCCGTTGGCTGAAGATCCCAGTTGAACGGCAAAAGGTGTAGTCGTTAGGTTTTTTGCATTTAGTTATGATAAGGACAGTTTTTGGGTAAGGTCTGATGAGTTATCTTGCTGCAGATCACAGCAAATAAAATAGCAAAAAATTATAGCTTTCCTGAAAACAGAATCCAGATCCACATCGGCAAAGAGGCAGGATGCAAACAGTTTATCCAAGGCCTGCTGTAATAGCTCGCTCTGGATCCCCGTGGCGCTACCTCCCAAAAAGATATGGAAAATGATACACCAGAGATTCCATCGCTGGAGTTGCTTGGGAGTTTGGGAAAGACCCTGACTTAGAGCATCTTATCCTTGACTCAACTGTCGTTCGTGCTCACCCCTGGGCAGCCGCAAAAAAAGGGGAGCAAGCTTTGGGGAGGAGTCGAGGTGGATACAGCACTCAGATCCATGTGAGTGTGGATGGTTTGGGGAAGCCGTTAGTGTTTAGAATCACAGCAGGGCAAAGCAGGATATTACCCAAGCAGAGGCATTACCAGAGAGTTGGCAAGAAGAGCATACGAAGGTGATAGGGGATAAGATTCTCAGGAATTCAGGGAGAGGATAGACAAGGGAAGGCCGGGTGCTGATTCCTTCTAAGAGGAATAGGAGGGTGGTGGGAGATTTGACCGGCACGTTTACAGGGAGAGGCATTTAGTCGATAAAAGATTTTTTTACGATTTAACACGAATTGCTATATTGGTGCTTGTGCTGAGAATTATCTGGCCAAATTGCTGTGGCTAAAGTTTAAGGGTATATGTGGCAAGCGTGGCTTCTGAGTCAGTGGGGGGTGGCACTCTGGCTCAACCTGGCTCTGGTGGTGCTGGGTCTGCTGAGCCCTCAGAAGGCTTTGACGCGAGCAGGGGTCATCCACGCGGGCCTGCTGGGCCTGCTGGTGTGGGGGGGGCTGGGGGGGCGGGGCTACGCGGTGGTAGCTGCCTATTTTTTAGTGGGAACAGCCGTAACCAAACTGGGGATCCGGCGCAAGCAGGCGCAGGGGATCGCCGAAAAGCGAGAGGGGGCGCGAGGGCCGGAGAACGTCTGGGGATCCGCTTTAACCGGGGCAGTATGTGCGCTAGGATACGCTTTCTTCCCGCATCCCCTGTGGTGGTTGGGATACAGCGCCAGCTTTGCAGCGAAATTGGCCGATACCGTCAGCAGCGAGGTGGGGAAAGCCTATGGCCGCAAGACCTTTTTGATCACCACCTTCCAGTCCGTGCCGGCGGGCACAGAAGGAGCCGTGAGCCTAGAGGGATCCCTGGCGGGAGTGGCAGCAGCGGCAGGGATGGCCGGGTTGGCCTGGGGGATTGGCGGGGAGTGGGTGGGGGAAAGCCCATTTTGGTTGGGCATCTGCTGGCTGGC
>NZ_JANSIC010000033.1:0-2338 GCF_047461955.1 Synechococcus sp. R55.7 | reverse complement strand
AGCGCAGGCCGCTGGGCTTATAGACCAGGAAGCTGAGCACTTGGCACTGCTTAATGTTGTCGAACCCCACCACGCGAATGAAACAGTTGGGGTAGGCGCTGCGGCAAGCCTGCACTTCGCTGAGCACCTCCTGGGGAGAAGTGGCGCTGAACAGGGGCAGCTTCCACAGCGTCCAATAGCGAACCGTCGGTTCAGACGATTCGTTGAACTCTATGGCCGGGATGTAGCCCTGATCCAAGATGTACTGCACCTGCTTGATGATCTGCAGATCCGTCAGCGGCGGCAGATAGGAGAGGGTTTCGTAGCGGCGCTCTTTTGGTAAGGTTTGCATGATCGGTGTCACTCCGTTTCGAGCCTAGGGTTTTGTGGGGGGGATCCCGCTTCCGGGTGGGTAACGGGTAGGGATCCTGTTGCTGAGGTGATCCGTTCTAGATGATTGCGGCGGTGCTCCATGTTGGCTTGCTGGATGCCGGCTTTGGCCATTTCCGGCAGGTAATCGACCACCTCCGCAGCAATGTGTTCACGAACGGTCATGATGCGATAGGCCAACTCAGGACGCTCAGCCAGCAAAGCCCGCAGGTAGGCTTCCCCATCCTGAAGGTTTTGCCGAGCGGAGAACTGCTGTAGCCAAAGAGCCCTGGGGGGATCTGTTTCGCTCAGTTGAGCCAGCACCGTGCGCATCGCCTGATAAGTCAGGTAGCTGATCAAGGTCTTGGCGGTGTCTTTGGCGATCTGTTTCAGATCCATTGCCGATCCAGGGAGGGAGCCAGTAGGGCAAGAGAACCGTAGGGATCCCTTGCCCCCAGCAGATCTCTAGAGGGTGTCGACGGCCTTGAACTCGAACTTGATTTCCTTCCACAGCTCGCAGGCAGCCGCCAGCTCCGGCGACCACTTGGCTGCTTCCCGGATGATGTCGTTGCCTTCACGGGCCAGGTCTCGACCTTCGTTACGAGCTTGGATACAAGCCTCCAAGGCCACCCGGTTGGCGGTTGCGCCCGGCGCGTTGCCCCAGGGGTGTCCCAAGGTTCCGCCGCCAAACTGCAGCACCGAGTCGTCGCCGAAGATTTCCACCAGCGCCGGCATGTGCCAAACGTGGATCCCACCGGAAGCCACCGGCATCACCCCTGGCATGGAAGCCCAATCTTGGGTGAAGAAAATGCCGCGGGAGCGATCGGCCTCTACGTAGTTTTCCCGCATGAGATCCACAAAGCCCATCGTGATGGCGCGGTCGCCTTCCAGTTTGCCCACCACCGTACCGGAGTGCAGGTGGTCGCCACCGGACATGCGCAAACACTTGGCCAACACCCGGAAGTGGATGCCATGGTTCTTCTGCCGGTCGATCACCGCGTGCATGGCCCGGTGAATGTGCAGCAGAATGCCGTTATCCCGGCACCACTTGGCCAAGCTGGTGTTGGCAGTGAAGCCAGCTGTCAAGTAGTCGTGCATGATGATAGGGGCGCCCAACTCCTTGGCAAACTCGGCCCGCTTGAACATCTCTTCGCAGGTGGGCGCCGTCACGTTCAAATAGTGGCCCTTGATCTCGCCGGTTTCCGCTTGGGCCTTGTGGACAGCCTCCATCACGAACAAGTAGCGATCCCGCCAGCGCTGGAAGGGCTGGGAGTTAATGTTTTCGTCATCTTTGGTGAAGTCCAGGCCGCCCCGCAGAGCTTCATACACGGCCCGCCCGTAATTTTTGGCAGAAAGGCCCAACTTGGGTTTGATGGTGCAGCCCAGCAGCGGACGGCCATACTTATTCAACTTATCCCGCTCCACCTGAATGCCGTGGGGAGGGCCTTGGAAGGTTTTCAGGTAGGCCACCGGGATCCGCACATCTTCCAGCCGCAGCGCCTTTAGGGCCTTAAAGCCAAAAACGTTGCCCACAATCGAGGTGAGCATGTTGGTCACCGAGCCTTCCTCGAACAGATCCAGCGGATAGGCGACGAAGCAGAAGTACTGGTTGTCTTCGCCGGGAACCGGCTCGATGTCATAGCAGCGGCCTTTGTACCGATCCAAGTCAGTAAGCAAATCGGTCCATACCGTTGTCCAGGTGCCCGTCGAAGACTCAGCCGCCACGGCTGCCCCCGCCTCTTCGGGAGGAACGCCCGGTTGAGGGGTAACTCGGAAACAGGCCAAGACGTCGGTATCCTTAGGCGTGTAGTCGGGAGTGTAATAGGTGAGTCGGTAATCCTTCACACCGGCTTGATAGCCGCTTTTGGATTGGGTTGCTGAATAGGCCACGTTGATCTCCCTCTGAACGAATCACAGAACCAGAAAATGCCATTCACGGATGCAACCAAGAGGAAAAAACCCAGGGCCAAAACTCAAGACCACCGAGTTT
>NZ_JANSIC010000032.1:0-15203 GCF_047461955.1 Synechococcus sp. R55.7 | reverse complement strand
CTAAAGCTCAGTAAATTCAGCAAAGTTCAGGGTTTTGGGGGTTAGAGGCATGCTCCACAGATCCCTCAAGCTGGCAAGGGATCGCTATGATTTCAGCATAGTCTGAATCCTTCTGGGGGAGGGCTGGCTTGGTTGTCCGGATCCCTCCAACACCAGACGACTAGAATGAGTAGGAAGCAGATTTGCCTATTCCCAGCAGCATCACCCACTCAGCAGGGCCGTCTTTTTTCTTATGCTAGACGCTTTACTGATCGCGATCTTCATGTTGGCCGGGGCTGGTCTCGGGTTTTACGGCCTGGATTTGCTCCCTCCTGCCGCCATTCAGGGGGCCAATGTGGAAGGAGCCCGTGTCGTCACCAGCGGCTTTGGCGTGCTGGCAGGACTGGCTTTGGGATCCCTGGTGCGCTGGAGCTACCGTCGCTTCGAGGCCAATGTGCGCTCCCTGCCGCCGGACGTGTTGATCAGCCGCTCGGTGGGGTTGGTGATCGGCTTGGTGATCGCCAATCTGGCCATGGCTCCTGTGTACTTGCTGCCCTTGCCTCCCCAACTCAACAGGTTCCTCGAGCCACTGGCTTCGGTCTTTTTCAGCTTGGCCTTTGCCTATCTGGGGGTCAGCCTGGCCGATACCCACGGCCCCTCGCTGCTGCGGCTGTTTAACCCCAACTATGCTTTACAAGCAGCCCTCTGGGCGGAGGGCAATGTGGTGGCTGCCAGCGCCAAGGTTTTGGACACCAGCTCCATCATCGATGGCCGAGTGGCCCAGTTGATCGAGACGGGCTTCTTGGAAGGAACCCTGGTGGTTCCTCGCTTTGTGCTGACGGAATTGCAAACCATCGCCGACAAGGCCGATGCCCAAAAACGAGAGCGGGGCCGCAAAGGGTTGGATACCCTGCAGTCTTTGCGAGAGGCCTACCCCGATCGTTTCGTTATTCACGAAGCCAACTATCCAGATCTGACCACTGTCGATGAAAAGCTGGTGCGCCTCACCCAAACCGTGGGGGGAACGCTGCTTACCACCGATTACAACCTGAAGAAGGTGGCGGCTCTGCAGGGGGTCAAGGTGCTGAATGTGAATGAGTTGGCCGAGGCGCTGCGGCCCATCTATGTTGCCGGCGACAGCTTTGATATCAAGATCACCCGCGAAGGAAAAGAGCCAGGTCAAGGGGTAGGCTACTTGGAAGACGGCACCATGGTGGTGGTGGAAGAAGGGCAGCGCTCTGTGGGCAAAACCCGCTCTGTGGTTGTGACCAGCGCCATTCAAACCTCAGCAGGCCGCATGATCTTCGCCCGCCTCAACAAGGACTCTGCCCCACTAACCCGCCCGGCCTCTGATCCGGCCAGCCCGGCTTCCTCTGGAAAAACCTGAGTTTTGGCCTACGTTCCCCTAGCGCAATGGTGGCTTCATCCCAAATGGGCGCCCTCCGACCCACTCCGATGTTCTACACGCAGGATCGCCAGAGGCGCTTCTGGAGTTTTTACTGGGAAGATGCCGAGAAATATGGCATCCACCCTCAGCACATCGTGAGCGGACAGCAAATTTGGGAGGTGGCCAACGCCGGGGAGTATGAGGCTAAGCTCAACCAGGTGTTTGCAAGCGGGGATCCCCTCTCCTACGAATGTCAGGTGCTCTCGCCCCGCTACAAGTTGCATCTGCATCTTTCTCTCAACCCTGTACGGGACATGGAAGGGGAGGTGGTGGCGGTTGCGGCAGTGGGCAAGTTGCTGGGGGCTACGCCTTTTGCGTTGGCCGGAGGAACCAGCAGCCCCAGCAGCCAGCCCCATGCTCTCCCGGCCGATCCGGTACAGGGGATCACGACGCAGTTGGTGCGCAACATCCGGCATTCCCTGGATATCCGGCAACTGTGCCAGCAGACCGTGGAGCAGTTGGGGCAACTGTTTGAGGTAGATCGCTGCCTGATGGCCCTCTACGAGGTGGGGCAAGACTCCCTCACGGTCAATGCCGAGTACCGCCGCCATCCTGGGGATCCCTCCCTGCTCCACCAGACCCTGAAGCTGGCAGATTACCCCCATTTGTTGCAGGCCCTCAGACAGGAAGAACCGGTGGAGGCGGGGCGACATCTGGCCATTGCCATGTCTTACCAGGGCTACGCCAACAGCCTGCTCTGGCTGGAAATGCTGGATCCGAACAGGGTTCCTGTTTGGCAGCCAAGCCACATTCAGGTACTCCAGAGCATTGCCACCTACCTGGGCGCAGCCATTGCCCACGCCATTTTGCTGGATCAAAGTCGCCAACTGGCAACCCGCTTGCAGTTAGCCAACCAGACGCTGCGCCAGAAAAATAAGGAGCTGGAGCAGGCCCGTGCCCAAGCGGAATCGGCCAACCAGCTCAAAAGCCAATTCTTGGCTAACACCTCCCACGAGCTGCGCACCCCCCTAAACGGGATCATCGGCTTTATCAAGCTGGTGCTGGACGGGATGGCCGAAAACCGCGAAGAGGAGCTGGACTTCTTGCAGGAGGCCTATCGCTCTGCCCTGCACCTGTTGGCCCTGATCAACGATGTGCTGGATATTGCCAAGATCGAGGCGGGCAAAATGCAGTTGGAGTTCCAGCCCTGCGACCTGCGAGCTTTGTTTAAGGATGTGGAGGCCAAGACCAGCCTGCAGGCCAGCCAAAAGGGCCTACAACTGAGCTTCCACCTGCCCAACACCTCGGATCAGATTTTGCTCTTGGGCGATTACCAACGCCTGTTGCAGGTCATGCTCAATTTGGTGGGGAATGCCATCAAGTTTACCCCCAAGGGCT
Organism: Synechococcus sp. R55.7; assembly: GCF_047461955.1. Classification (NCBI taxonomy): domain Bacteria; kingdom Bacillati; phylum Cyanobacteriota; class Cyanophyceae; order Synechococcales; family Synechococcaceae; genus Synechococcus; species Synechococcus sp. R55.7. Next base: position 12,439 of record NZ_JANSIC010000032.1, on the reverse strand, counting down.
CGGTAACCGTGCGAGCGGATATCCTGCCCGGCAATCCGGGGTTGGCCCGCATCCGCGTCATCGACACCGGGATCGGCGTGTCGCTGGAAAAGCAGCAAAAACTGTTTCAGGCCTTCACACAGGTGGATGGTTCCACCACCCGCCAATATGGGGGGACGGGCTTGGGCCTGGCCATCAGCCAACGCCTGGTGGAGGCGATGGGAGGGGAAATCAATTTCTACAGCCTGGGCGAAGGGCTGGGATCCACCGTCACCTTTACGGTGCCCCTCTACCGCAAGCCGCTCCTGAGCGGGGATCCGAACCCAGAGGCGCTCCCTGCTCAACCCGCCCGAGATAGACCTGAGGATGCGGATCCCACCTTGATTTCTGTTCCCAACTCAGTCCAGCGATGACCCACCCGGCCATTTCTCCTTCAACCGCTCTGGGTACCTCTCGGTTGCGGCGCAGCACTGCGCGAACATTCCCCCATGCCCTATCCTCGTAAACGGTTTGGTCAGCATTGGCTCAAGGATCCCGCTGTTCACGAGGCGATTGTGCGGGCTGCCCAGTTGAATGATCTAGAGGGAGACGCGGATCCCACTTGGGTGCTGGAGATCGGCCCCGGCACCGGCCAACTGACGCGGCGATTGCTGGCCCAGGGTGTCCAGGTGGTGGCGGTGGAGATCGACCGGGATCTGTGCCGACTGCTGCAAAAACGGTTCGCCGGCCAACCCCGTTTTCACCTGCTGGAGGGAGATTTTCTCCGCCTGCCGCTGCCTCCTCAACCCCGCCTGCTGGTGGCCAATATCCCCTACAACCTGACCGGCCCCATTTTGGAAAAGGTGCTCGGATCCCCGGCCCAGCCGGTTCGGCAGTTCGAGCGCATTGTCCTTCTGGTGCAAAAAGAGCTGGCCGAGCGCTTGCAGGCCGGCCCCGGCAGCAAAGCCTATGGTGCTCTGAGCCTGCGGACGCAGTATTTGGCCGATTGCGAGCTGATCTGCAGGGTGCCCCCCACCGCTTTCAAGCCCGCCCCCAAGGTGGAATCTGCTGTGATTCGCCTCACCCCCCGCCCCGCCCCCACCCCCGTCCGGGATCCCTGCTGGTTTAACCACCTCCTTCGACAGGGGTTCTCCACCCGCCGCAAGAAGCTCGTCAATGCCCTGGGAAGCTTGGTGGAGCGAGAAGCGGTTGCAGCAGCTTTGGCTCAGCTCCGCCTCAACCCCGATGCCCGCGCCGAAGAGCTGGCCCTGCCCCACTGGCTGGCCTTGAGCGACCTGCTGCTGGAGAAAGCGCCCAAAAGGGCTGTTGTTCTTCAAGAGGGGCAGGAACCGGGGTAGGGTGAGAGAGGGAAGCTCAGTTGGACGAACCCAAACATCCTCTGGGGTTTTTGAAGTCCCTTCCCGATCTTGTTCTGGATCCCTTTCGTCAATGCAGGTGCATCCATGCAGGGCAACCAAGGCAAGCAAATCCTCTTGACCGGTGGCACAGGCGGGCTGGGTTTGGGGGTGGTTCCCGTGGTGCTGGCCAGCGGAGCAGAGCTGACCTTGACCTATCGCCAAGAGAAAGATCTCACCATTTTGCGGGAGCGCCTGCCGGCCAATGCTCTGGATCGGGTTCGCTTTGTGCAGGTGGATTTAACAGATGAGGCGGCGGTTGCCCGCGTCATTGCCGACCTACCCCGCGTGGATGGGCTGATCCACCTGGTGGGGGGCTTTGCCATGGGCCCCACCCACGAGTACAGCTTGGCGGACTGGTATCGCGACTTCGACCTCAACCTCACCACCACATTCCTGACCTGCAAGCACAGCCTGCGCAGAATGTGGCAACAGGGCTATGGGAGGATTGTAACGGTGGGATCCCGAGGAGCGGTGGAGCCGGGCCCGCAATTGGCCGCCTACTGCGCTTCCAAAGCGGGGGTGGTGGCCCTGACCCGCACCATTGCCGCCGAAACCCAAGGCACCGACATCACGGCCAACGTCATCCTGCCCAGCATCATCGACACGCCGGCCAACCGAGCTGCCATGGGATCCGAGCAAGCCGAGCTGTGGGTCAAGCCAGAGTCCATCGGGCAGGTGATTGCCTTTTTGGTCTCAGAAGCAGCGCGGGATCTGCGAGGGGCGGTGATCCCGGTGTATGGCAACGTCTAGGCAACTGGTTGACCAAGCCATGAGCCGCCATTCATGATACAGAATATGCACTTATCCCTATCCAGTTCTTTTCCATGCTGAAGCGGTTATTCTTGGGTGGCTTGCGCCGGCAAATCGGCCGCATTGAGGTGGCAGGGGCCATTGATGGCAAAACTCGCGAGCGGGTTCTCAAGGCCCTGAAAGAGGCGGAAGAAAACCATATCCCTGCCGTGGTGCTGCGCATCGACAGTCCAGGCGGGACGGTGGCCGACTCCCAAGAAATCTACAATGCCCTCTTGCGTTTGCGGGAGAAAAAGGGCACCCGTATTGTCGCCAGCTTTGGCAACATTGCCGCCTCTGGGGGGGTTTATATTGCCATGGGAGCCGAAAAAATTGTTGCCAACCCAGGAACGATCACCGGTAGCATTGGTGTGATCATTCGAGGCAATAATATCGAACGCCTCCTGGATAAGGTGGGGATTTCATTTAAGGTAATTAAGTCTGGCCCCTACAAAGATATTCTCTCGTTTGATCGCGAGCTGACCCCAGAAGAGCGAAACATCCTGCAAGAATTGATCGACATTACCTACGGCCAGTTTGTGCAGACGGTTGCTGCTGCCCGCAAGTTGAGTTTGAATGTGGTCAAAACTTTTGCCGATGGCCGCATTTTCAGCGGAGAGCAGGCCCTCCACTTGGGTGTGGTGGATCGCTTGGGCACAGAAGAAGATGCCCGCCTTTGGGCGGCAGAGCTGGCGGGTTTGCCGACGGATGCGAAGTTCTACGACCTGCTCCCGCGGCGCAGAGGTTGGTCTCGATTTCTGCCGGCAGCAGAAGCCTTGGCCCGTCTGCAGTTTGAAGTGAGCACCTCGGGCTTGCCCCTGTGGCTTTACACAGGTTCTTGAGGCAGTTCGCGAACAGCTATTCCGGGAAGTTTAGCGTTCTGTACCGCACAGCCCCCACCCCCGGCCCCTCTTCCAGAGGGAGAGGGAGTTTAACTAAAGTAGCCCAACTCCAATTGCCGGGCCAGATCCAGCAGCCGGTGGGCCAGGGTTGGCTTGGTTGCCAATGGGATCCGCTCTGGACTTCCCTGCTGGGGGATCCAATAGCCTTGGTTGTGGCTGCTGCCAAAGCCGCTATCCGGTTGGTCGATGGGGTTGGCCACAATAGCATCCAGGCCCTTCTGGCGGAGCTTCTCTCTGGCCGGTGGCAAGGGATCCCCACTTTGGGCGGCAAAGCCGATGAGGCGTTGGCCAGGGCGTTTGTGGCGGGCCAGAGCTGCCAGCAGGTCAGGGATCGGCTCCAACGGCAACATCTGGGGTAGATCGGCTTTGGGCAGCTTCCCCGCGTAAACCTGAGAGGGGCGCACATCCCCCACAGCAGCAGCCATCCACAAGAGATCCGCCTGGGGAAATTCCGCCTGCAAAGCCGCCTCCAGTTGGGCTGCCGTCTCCACCGGAATGGCCCGAATGGCGAAGGGCGCTGGATCAAAGGGGATCCCCAACGGCCCATGGACCAGCGTCACTGTCGCCCCCCGGCAGGCTGCCGCCACCGCCAGCGCCACTCCCATCCGACCACTGGCCGGGTTGCCGATAAAACGCACCGCGTCAATGGGCTCCCGTGTACCCCCCGCCGTCACCAACACCCGCTTGCCCTGCCAATCTTTTTTCCCCCCTGTCCAGAGCAAAGCCCGCACATACTCCTGCAGCGCCTCCGGCTCCAACATGCGCCCTTCCCCCACCGCATCACAGGCCAGGCGGCCACTGGCCGTCGGCAAGGCCCAAAAACGGGGATCCTGGTGTAGCCGCTGCCAATTCTCGGCCACCTTCTCCGCCTTCCACATCTGCGTATTCATAGCCGGTGCCACCGCCACCGGACACCGGGAAGCCAAAACCACATTGGTGAGCAAGTTATCCGCCAGCCCATGAGCCAACTTGCCCAAGGTGTTGGCCGACAAGGGTGCAATGAGGAGAGCCTCCGCCCATTCCCCCAACTCGATGTGCAGCGGTCGTCCTCGTGTTGCTTGCCAAAAGGCGGCATCCGTAAAAGCCGGCTGGCGGGACAAGGTGGCAAAAGTCAAAGGAGAAATAAAATGTTCCGCAGCTTTTGTCAAAACCACCTTGAGCTCTGCTCCCTGCTGCACCAGAGCAGACACCAAAGCTGCCGTTTTGTAAGCAGCAATCCCCCCGCTCACCCCAATGAGGAGACGCCGCCCCGACCAAAAGGGATCCATATTGAGTGACACGCAAACAGCCTTGTTTCCAGTTTCCCTGCTTTTGCTCAATTCCGGCGGCAAAGCGGGGATCCCTCGCCCAAAGATACTTTTGACCCTGTCGAGAATAGGGCCTGAGGATCTGTCATTCCCCATTTCAGCCAAAGTCTCCCCCACAGGTTCTGGCCTTTAGAGGGAATTCCCCACTGCTGTTTTGCGCAACCAGCCCTCAGATCCCATTGCAGTCGCTCACTCATTCCCTCTAATTAAGAAGAGTTGGATCAAACTCTATTGCAATCCCTGTTTGTTTCTGGCTACACTAACAGTTGTCCCTAAAACCATCTCGATATGGCTACAACCAGTAAACCAAAACCACTCACTGGCCAAGAGCTCCTCGACAAGGTAACTTCAATGGGAAATGCGGATCGCAAGGAAAAAGCTCGCGCCTGTGGTTATGTCACCTACACCAAGAATGGTCAGGAGCGAGTGAATCTGATGCAGTTTAACAACGCCCTGTTGAAGGCCGTTGGCGTGGATCTCGGCGCTAGTGACGAAAATGGATCCCGTGGCCGCGCTCCTACCTTCCGGGTTTCGGTTCATAAGAATGGCAACCTCCTGATCGGAGCTGCCTACACCAAGAAGATGGGCCTCAAGCCCGGAGATGAGTTTGAGATCAAGCTGGGCCACCACAACATCAAGCTGGAGCGGGTCAACTGATTTGCTGTCTCCCTGGATGCTTTTCCCTGCTGGTGATCTCATCTCAGCCAGGGTAAAGCCCTCGGTATTCTTTTTAGCCCTCAGGGGCCTGGGAGCAGCGACTTCTTCCTTTCGCTCCGGTGTTTATTGTTTCTCTACTTTATCAAACAAGGGATCCTCATGATCCGCTGGGGATCCCTGGCAGTTTGTACCTCATCAATGGCTGAAGTGTGGGTAAGTTCGCTATTCTGACAACAGTTAAATTGGGTCTGCAACAATGAACACTCCGACCGTGCCAAATGTCTTTCGCCATTGGCGGCGGTGGCGAACTTGGGCGGGGCTGTTGTTGTTGGCAGCAGCGTTCTTTGTCATCGAGTCTCATCGGCAAGTTTGGCCTCAGTCGAATGCTTCTCAAAGTCAGGCATTTTTGGAGTGGGTGTCTTCCCAGCCTACCCCCGAACAGCAGGATGTTTTTGTGGATGGAGTCATTCGGCTGCAATTCAATCGGCCACTGGATCCCAATCTACAACGTCTGGCGGTTCAGTTGGATCCGCCGGCAGCGGTTATTTTTGATGTGCAGGGAGACGAGTTGTTGCTTAAGCCTCGGGATCCCTTGCGCTTTAGCACCCGTTACACCCTCACGCTTTCTCCCCAAGAGGGGCTGCCCCTCGAGCAGGCCATTCAGCTGAGTTTTCGCACCGAACCGCAATTTACCTACGAACGGGATGTCAAACCGCTGCTAGAAGCCAGTTGTGTGGGTTGCCATCAGCCGGCAGGACGGCAGCGCACCCAGTTGCTGGACAGTTATGAGGCCACGATGGCCTATGTCAGGCCAGGGGATCCCAATAGCGAGTTGATCAATCCCCGGTGGACGAGCCGCCACGCCTACATCCTCAACGCCATTAACCGCTCCGAAAGACTTAAACAACATTGGACAAAAGTGGACTTTCGACCAGCGTTGATGCTTTCTTCCTGCTTCTACGACCCTTGCCTAGCTGGGCTTGCAACCCAACCCCGGCAGCGGGATCTCCACAGGCGTGACTTCCCCCCAAGCTGGGGGTAGTTGAGGGTAGATACACCTCAAAATACCACCCCACCAAGTTAATCGCTGCGTTGAGATCCCGGTCTTTCTCTAAACCGCAACTCTCACAACGAAACACCCGCTGGTGCAGCGGCATCTGCTGTTTATGCTGGCAACAAGAACACAGCTGGCTGGACGGATAAAACCTATCCGCCACTACCACCTGACAGCTGTAGAGCCTAGCTTTATACTCTAGCTGTCGCCTGAACTCATAGAAACTACACTCGGCTAGACTACTAGCTAACTTGTGGTTCTTGAGCATCCCCGAGACGTTCAGGTCCTCTATAATTACCACCCGATACCTCTTAGCTAGATAGGTAGTAAGCTTGTGTAGGTTGTCCCGACGAATATCAACTACTCTCTTGTGGAGTCTTGCCACCTTCTTAACTGCCTTCCGCCGGTTTTGCGACCCCTTAACTTTCCTGGACAACCGCCTTTGCAACCTCCTCAGCCGCTTCCTAGCCTTACAATAGGGCTTGGGGTTGCCAAAAGTCCCCCCGTCAGAACACGTGGCTAGATTGTTAACTCCTAGGTCAACCCCAACAACGTCCCCTTCCTTCTCCAGCCCCCCTGGCTCAGGCGCCTCATACTTGAAGGAAATAAACCAACGGTGGGCCCGCCGGCTGATAACAACATTCTTGGGCACAACCGCAGGCAAGACCTCGTAACAAGCTAACCAGCCGAAAATCGGAACCTTGATTTTGTTGCCGGAAATTCTAATCCCACCTTCTAGGTAAAAGCTGTCCAGCTTCCCCTTCTTCTTGAATACTGGAAATCTAGACTTCCCAGCACGCCACCTCTTAATTGCTCTCTCCAGATTCCTAAGAGCTTCCTGCGGGGCACACTTAGAAACCTGATAGTACCAAGGATTAGCCCTCTTCACCTCGGCTACAAGTTTCTTGTGCAGATCAACTGCCGTGGGAATCTTCCGCTTCTCTGCCACAGCTTGCTTACAAAGCTCCAGTCCCCAGTTGTAAGCGTGCCGAGCAACCCCAGCGTGCTGCGCCGCCAGTGTCCTTTGCTTGTTATTCAGTCTTAACTCCGTCTTGAATCCTAATAACAAAGTACGACCTCTAGTTCAGCACTAAACCTATTGCTGTTCCCTTTGGAGCTACAAATTGGGGCATACTGAATATATATATAATGTTATAATGTACACTACATTCAGTCGAGACTAGAGTTCAGCTCAACCGCCCCCAAGCTCGCGGCGACTCCCCGGAGATTGCTTACATTCAGGCCCGCGGGCTGCCCCTGTCCCGTCTGGGCTTTTGGACGCCGGAGGAAGTGGAGATCGTCCGCACCTGGATTGTGCAGGATGGCGCCTCCCGCACCAGCGCCCGCTTACAGATGGGCAACTGAATAAGGCATCTGGAACCCAACCCCCACTGCCATGACCCCTCCTCAACCTTTGGCCACCGTGATTCAGGGATCCCTGAGTCGAGGGCTGGAAGCTCGCCTCAATCCCGGTGTCTCGGTAGAAGACTTGCGGGTGGGCAAATTCGTGGTGATCCAGGGGCAGCGCAACCGCTTCTTTGGCCTGCTTACTGACGTTACCCTAGAAACCAGCAACCCCCAAATTCTGGTCAATCCCCCCCGCCCGGAAGAGACCTTGCTGCAGGAGGTGCTGGCAGGTACCGGCACCTACGGCATTATTGCCCTCACCCCGATGCTGATGTTGGTGCCGCGGCAAACGGAAGGGGAAAGGCTGTATCCCCTGGTCAATCCCGAACGGCCAGAAGCGTTGGCAGCTCCCCTCGGCCAAGAACCCCCTTCCGCTGGCGCCATGGAGCTGCTGCCCGTGAAAACAGTGCCCGCCCATTTTTCGCAAGTGTATGAGGCACGGGAACTGGACTTTCGCACCGTCTTCGGCTGGGAAGACGACCCAGAGCGGCGCAACTTTGCCATCGGCCAGCCCCTCGACATGGCTGTGCCCATCTGTTTGGACTTGGATCGCTGGGTGGAGCGCAGCAACGGCATTTTCGGCAAATCGGGCACCGGCAAGTCCTTTCTAGCCCGCCTGATCCTGGCCGGCATCATCCGCAAACGGGCAGCGGTGAACTTGATCTTTGACATGCACTCCGAGTACGGCTGGGAGGCGGCCAGCGAAGACAAACACGCCAGCACCGTCAAGGGCTTGCGGCAGCTCTTTCCCGGTCAGGTACAGATCTATACCCTGGATCCCGATTCCACCCGGCGGCGAGGGGTGCGGGATGCGCAGGAGCTCTTCATCGCCTACAACCAGATCGAGGTGGAGGATCTGGCCCTGTTGGCAGAGGAGCTGAACCTATCGGAAGCCAGCCTGGAAAACGCCATTATCCTGCGCAACGAGTTTGGCCGCGACTGGATCAGCCGCCTCTTGAGCCTTTCCAACACCGAGATTCAAGAGTTTTGCGAACAGAAAATGGGCAACAAAGCCTCGATGATGGCCCTGCAGCGCAAGCTCACCCGCCTTGACAACCTCAAGTACATCCGCAGCACCCTGCCCCACAACTACATCGGCCAGATTTTGGATGCCCTCAGCCGCGGCATTCACGTGGTTATCGAGTTTGGATCCCAGTCCAACCTGCTCTCCTACATGTTGGCGGCCAACGTCATCACCCGCCGCATTCACCAGGCCTACGTACATCAGACGGAGCGGTACTTGCAATCCAAAAATCCCCTCGACCGGCCCCGTCAACTGTGCATCACCATCGAGGAGGCCCACCGCTTTCTAAATCCGCGGGCGGCCAAGCAGACCATCTTCGGCACCATTGCCCGCGAGATGCGCAAGTACTTTGTCACGCTGCTGGTGGTGGATCAGCGCCCTTCCCGCATCGACAGCGAGGTGATGTCGCAGTTGGGCACTCGCATTACGGCACTCCTCAACGACGACCAAGATATCGAGGCGGTGTTCACAGGGGTGGCGGGCAGCCAGAACTTGAAAACGGTGCTGGCCAAGTTGGACTCCAAACAGCAAGCCCTAATTCTGGGCCATGCCGTGCCCATGCCGGTGGTGGTGCAAACCCGCCCCTACGACCAGCGGTTCTACGCCGAAATTGCCGATCCTGACTGGTCTCAGGCTGAGGATGCGGAGGTGCTCCTGGCCGCCCAACAGGCTAAGTCCGAGCTGGGGCTGTGAGCACAAGCTGCCCGCACCGCTCGGAACATGCCAAAGCGACACAGCCCTGTGCCGAAAGCCAGCCGCATCAGCAAAAAGGTGGGTACCTCCCGCAAGGACTTCACCAAGCCGACCAAGCCAAACCTGAGAAAGCCCTCAGGGCGGACAACACCCTGCCAGATGGAATCCAGCCAAGAGGGAAGGGTCTCCTGAGTCCAGTCGGCGGTTTCTACCCGTCCCGCCACCAGGCCAGTAGCCTCCAACTGCTCGGCAAAGCCTTCGATGCTGGAGAAAGAAGGGTGCGACCATTGATCCAACAATTGCCGCATCACCAGCCGTTCCCACAGGTTGAGGGGCTTTTGCCGGTCGTCCCGCTGGTTCCAGTCCGCCACCACCAGGATTCCCCCTGGCTTCAACACCCGCAGCATCTCTTGGGCATAGCGGGCCTTGTCCGGCATGTGAGGCCCTGCCTCAATGGACCACACCACATCGAAGCTGGCATCGGGGAAGGGCAGGTCGAGGGCATCTGCCACCTGAAACTGGACAGGCAGATCAGGGGGGGTGAGCTCCTGGGCCCGCTTCACCTGCTGAGGACTGATGGTGATACCGGTTACAACAAAGCCGTAGTCGCGGGCCAAGATGCGGCAGCTCCCACCAATGCCGCAGCCCACATCCAACACGGTTGTCCCTGCAGGCAGTCGATCCAACCCGCCCCAGCGCACCATCTCGTGAACAAAGTCGTGCTTGGCCTGCAGAAAATCTTTTCGTTGGGGAGGAGAGCCGTAGTGGCCTAGGTGAATGTGTTCGCCCCAGTAAAACTCTAGGATCCCATCCCGAGTCCACTCGTCGTAAGACTTGGCCACAGAGGCGGGAGACTCGTATTTGCGAGCAGTCAACAGATAGGCTGCCAAGCCCACGGCCAGCAGCACAGCTATGCCCAAAGCCCAAAAGATTGGATTCATCGGATCAACCATGAAGTTTCTATGAAGTCCCTCTGCGTGGTGGCGATCATTGTCAGTTGGATGGCGGAGCCACAGGCAGAGTGCTTTCCGGTGTGGGGTCTGCCAATCCAGCCCAGCAAAGGCGCAATCCCATCTTGCCCCATCTGCTGGCTCAAGATGGAGTCCGGGGCAAAGGACGGCTGGGCGAGATTTTCGAGCACGATTCCAGCACCCATTGGGATTGCTGCGATCGCCTGCTGGGCCGGGGCGGCAACCTCAGTAGCAGCGGCTGCTCCCTACCAAAGGTTGGCGGCGTAGCGAGCAGCTCCCCTCAGCCCCACCTGCGCATTCACCACCACCTGCACCGACAGTTGCTCCAGAAGAGGACGCATCCGCCCCTTATCCAAAAACGAGGACAAAAACTCCCCTTGATGCAGTAGGCGCAAGAGCTTGGGCGCGATCCCCCCAGCGATGAACAGGCCCCCGCGCGGCAATAGGTGTAGGGCAAAGTTCCCGACTGCAGCCCCGTACAGGCTGATGAAAAGCCGCAGACACTCCACCGCCAGAGGATCCCGTGCTTCCATGGCAGCATTGGCAATTTGGGCTGCCGGGTCAATATGCTTAGCTCCCTTTTCCCAAGCCTCAATTTGGGCCAGCAGCTGTTCTTCTCCTGAGCCCCACTGGCTATCCCGCAAAAATTGATAAATGGCAACGATCCCCTGCCCCGAGACCACCCGCTCGGTGGAGACACGTCCGTGCCGTTTTTGCAAATACCTCAAGAGCTCCCACTCCAGAGGGGTGCGCGGGGAAAAGTCCACGTGACCGCCCTCGCTGGCATGAACTTGGTAACCCCCTTCTCCCCAGGTAAGGTAAGCCTGCCCCAAACCCGTGCCTGCTCCCATCACGCCAATCGGAGCCCGCGGTTGACGCTCACCCACTTGCAAGGTGTCCAGATCCTGGTCGCCGAGGGCAAGCACGCCATACCCCACAGCGCTGAAGTCGTTGATCAAGGCTACGCGCGGGATCCCCAGCTCTGCGGCCAATTGGCTCGACTGCAGATCCCAGGGCAAGTTGGTCACTTTGGCAGTCTGTCCCTCAGACCCTGAGCCCCTTGTTTCCATGACGGGGCCGGCCACTGCAAAACAGGCGGCAGCAGGCTGTGGATCTCGCCCCAGCTCCCGCCGAGCCTGGGCCAGAAACTCTCCCACCATTGGGGCGAGGTTGGCGTAATCTTGGCTGGCATAGCGGCAGTGGTAAAGGCTGTGCTCGGGATCCTCGGCATTGACAAGGCTGAGGCTGGTTTTGGTGCCCCCGATGTCTCCTGCCAACAACAAGTCCATACAGTTTCCTCCAGCCAGCACCTCCTTCCCACCCTGACATCTCTGGAGAGAGAATGCCAGGCCCCCAAGGCTTCCCCGCTCCTGCTGGGGAGAAGAGGGAAGGGCAAAGAAGGTGCTATGTTAACTGATGTAAAGGTTTTTAATATTGCATTTTGTCTTCTACACCTTTTTTACCCCCTCTCCAAGATGAGCCTCTGCTGTCCTCTGAGCGTTTGGCCGGGCTGGATCCCCGCCCTCTCTCGGCTCAAAGGCGTTTTCGATCCCACCATGCCATTGGGGGAGTGGCAGCTCTGCTCGTGAGTCTGCCCGTTTTTGTGCAAGCGCCCCTGGTGCGGTATGCCCCTTGGGTCAGCTTGGTGATGTCTTTGGGCTGGCTGGGCCTTAGCTTGCATCTCTACTCCCAGCCCCGTACCCGCCTGTGGGGAGATTTGCTGTACGGCTTTACCCTGACTTGGCTGGCAGGATCCCTGTATTGGGGCTGGCTGCGCTTTGAGCCTCTTTGGCACATGCCCATGGAAGCCTTGGGGATCCCGATTGTCTGGTGGGGGACACGGCGACGGTTTGCCCGCATCGGTACCTGGTTTTATCTCGGCTCCCTGTGGGGTACGGCGGTTACAGATCTCTACATTCACTCGGTGGGGCTGCTGCCTGAGTGGCGGCAGGCGATGCAGTTTGACCGGTTGGAGCAGGCGGTTGTCCCTTTTAGGGCGGCCCTCGACAAAATGGCTACCCCCTGGGGCCTGGGTTGGGGCATCGGCTTGGGCCTTCTGTTGCTGGGTGTTGGATTGTGGAGAGTCCAGGGATCCCGCCGCTTGCACCATTGGGCATTTGCGGGAGCAGTGCTGAATACCCTGTTGGTGGATGGGCTATTTGGCTGGGGGGCAGCTCTGCTGCGGTGAGCTGGGACATCCCCATAACTGATACATTTACGCTGAACACTGCTGAACATCACTGTTCAACTATGCAGCGA
>NZ_JANSIC010000031.1:6791-15275 GCF_047461955.1 Synechococcus sp. R55.7 | reverse complement strand
GATAGGCTCTCCCTTAGCCGGCGGTTGCCATGGCCTTCAACCCCTTCAAAATCAGGTAGTCCAGAATACTGGTGTTCTCCTCGCCGCGATAATTAAAATTGGAGCGCACCAGCCACAGCCCCTTCTGAGTGCGGCAACAGAGGTTCAGCAGCGTGCGGGCCAAAATCTGTTGACGCGCCTGTAAATCCCGCGCCGCATCGAAAACCTCCCCGTCCCATTCCGGCGTCAGCACACGGCTGTTGTAGAGCACATGCCAGAGGGAGCGGGACCAGCTGGGGTTGGTGATATCAAACCAAAATTGGTAATCCGCCTCCAAACCCCGAGTGATGTAGGCCCCCGGAGTTGCAACTACCAAGTAACGGGAATAGTCGGGCTCGAAGCGGCTGCTGCTGGGGGTCTGTCCCGAGCGGATCATGGCCAAAAAGGCGGGATCCCCTTCGGCGGGGAAGGCCTGGCGAAACCGCCGTGCCGCTTCCATCAACACGCGCAGCAGCTCTTGATCCTGAGGGGAAGCAATCGCCGGGGCTAAGTGATCGGCAAAAAACTGCTGGAAGAAAGCGGCCAATGAAGGGCCGGGATGATAGCCGCGCAGCCAATCGAACAGTCGCTGGTAGCGCTCCAGGTTGGCAAACCCCACCCGCTCCGGCTGCCGTACTGCTGTTCGGGGACGCAGAGAACGCCCCACCGGATCCCAGGTATCTTCGGCCAACAGAGCTGCCCGGATGGGATCCAGCCCCAGCACCCAGCTCAACATCAGCCGCCAAGCCGGCAAAGTGGGAAAAGCACCCCACTCGGGATGGGCCAATTCTGCTGCCGTCAGCACCGCCCGCACCAAGGGATAGCGGATCAACGCCGGGAAGGGGGCAATCGGCAAAACCGGCACTTCCGACAACTGCTCCTGCAAGCTCAGGCTCACCCCCACATCCATACGGGGCAGCAAAACAGCAATGCGATGGGCCGGGATCCCGGCCCCCAAAAGCCGGCGAATTTGAGCAACCATCACCTCCACTGCCGCAAACTGGGTCTCTTCCTCCAGCGTTTGCACCAGCGGCAGCTCCCCCCCCTTCGGCTCAGGCAGCGGATGAGAAAACTGGGGATCCAGCACCCGCACAATCTGCACCCCTAAGCGGATCATGCCTGCTGAAGCGCGATGGCTCCCCTCCAGAAACCGAACCTGCGTTTTTGCCATCAAGAAGTCGGCCACAGCTTCCGGGATCCCGGTCAAAGAGACCCCGCCGCCGAGGGTGTAGCTGAAAAATTGGCTTTGCAAATGGGCTTGCCCCTGCCGGTAAAACTCCAGCGCCACCCCGCAACTGTCTTCCGCCTGATCTACGATCAGATGATCCCACTCTTGCCAAAACTCCGCCAGCGGCAGGATGTGCTCGCCAAACAGCCGAATTTGCAGGCCAAAATCCAGGGATCCCAACCGAAGTGCTGCCTCCCACAGCCGCCCCACACAGCAGCCCATTGCCTGTAAGGCCTCTGCCCGCCGCGGATCTGCCTCCTCGGGCCAAGCCCGGGCCAGCCGGGATCCCACCACCTCTGCCGGCAAACCCGAAGCCCCCGCAATATAAGCAGCACTGCTAATCTGATCCCAGATCTGGAACTCCTTGAGCCCGACCCCGGCAAAGGCTTCCCCATGCCGAGGGCACAAAGCGCAGGCTCGTTCGCAGAGAAATTGAGTGAGATCTTTGGCCAAGGGGATCGGCTCAAACTGAGGAGGCAACTGAGGAAGGCGGGCACACACCTGCGGCCAATGATCGGCCAGAGAGCGCCCAACCCGCTGCAAGAACGTTTCGATCCGCCACGGCCCCACCAAGCCCGAACTGGACTGCTGCAAGCGCCGCAACACCTCATCCGCTTGCCGTTGACTCCGCACCAAAAACAAGACCCGGCCCGGATCGGATCCCGCCTGCAACAAACTTCGATAGTGATCCACACAAGCCTGGGTCAGCCCACTGCCTGCCCAGCCCATTACACTTTGGAAGGGAGATGGCTTCCCTGGCCAATGGCTCTTTTCTTCCACTTGAGCTGCCCTTACCCTCTCCGGCCTCTCCAACCAACCCATTTTCTCAGCAAAAGTCTGGACAAACGGGCCTTCGCTTCATTATGATTGTTTTCCGTTGCCAACTGAGTCCATCCGCTTTGGCGACCCGGCGCGCTGCTACACCAGATACTGCCTCTTTAGCAGGTAAGTCTGAGCAGCTCTCAACAAAAGCAGTTTGGCGTGCAGCTTTGGGGGTGAACTAAGCAAAAGGCTCAGCGTTGCCGGCGCTGAACTTGGCCTCGGGGGATCCCTACCTTGCTCTTTCGCCTCAGCCGGCAGACTCAGCTTTGTCTTGAGCTTCCTGCTGCCACGCTATTGCTGTATGCCTATCCATCCGGCTAACTGAGCCATTGGCCTACGGCCCGCTTCGCGAACGGCTAGCCGATTGTCGGAGTGAGCTGGCTCTCAGTTGATGAAAACGAGTCGTGCAGGCTCGATTGGAGGTTCTTGTGGCACTTGGCATCCTCGGAAGAAAAGTCGGCATGACCCAGATCTTCTCTCCAGAAGGGCTGGCCATTCCGGTCACTGTCGTGCAGGCGGGGCCTTGCACCGTGACCCAGATCAAAACCCAAGCCACAGATGGCTACAACGCCATTCAGTTGGGCTACTTGCCCACTGCCGAAAAGCATCTCACGCGGGCGCAGCGGGGCCACCTCACCAAAGCAGGGGTGACAGAGCTGCTGCGCCACCTGCGAGAGTTTCGCGTTGATCAGCCGGAAGCTTACCAATTGGGGCAGAAAATTACCGTCGAGATGTTTTCCCCCGGCCAATTGGTGGATGTGGCCGGTACCTCCATCGGGCGAGGGTTTGCCGGCTATCAAAAGCGCCACCACTTTGGTCGTGGCCCCATGTCCCACGGCTCCAAAAACCACCGCCGACCGGGCTCCATTGGCGCCGGTACAACCCCAGGCCGCGTGTTTCCGGGGATGCGCATGGCGGGGCGGTTGGGAGGTGGCCGAGTCACCACCCGCAAATTGCAGTTGGTGCAGGTGGATCCGGAGCGGGATCTGTTGGTGATTAAGGGCTGCGTGCCCGGCGTAGAAGGAGGGCTGCTGGAGATCACCCCTGCCAAGCAGGTGGGCAACAAGCGTTAGGGGAGGGATCCCTGGCAAAGGCTGACCCGCATCCGCAAAGACGAGGAAACCATGGCAAGTTGTGTGGTGAAAAATTGGCAAGGGGAAACGGTGGGCAGCGCGGAGCTGAGCCTCAAAGTTGCTCGTCCCGAAACAGCCGCCCACATTCTCTATCTGGCACTGCGCCGGCAGATGACCAATGCTCGTCAGGGCAACGCCCACACCAAGACCCGAGCTGAGGTGCGCGGCGGCGGTCGCAAGCCTTGGAAGCAGAAAGGCACCGGTCGGGCCCGTGCCGGCTCCATCCGCTCCCCACTTTGGCGCAAAGGGGGGGTGATCTTCGGCCCCCGCAAGCGGGAATACAACCTGGCCATGAACCGCAAAGAACGGCAACTGGCCCTGCGCACCGCTCTGCAAAGTCGGGTGGAAGACCTGATCGTCGTGGAGGATTTCCAGGAGCAGCTCAACCCGCCCAAAACCCGTGCTGTGGCCCAGGCTTTGCTGCGCTGGGGGGTGATGGAAGATCAATCGGCTCTGCTCATCGTTGCCGAACGCTCGGAAGCCGTAGAGCGGGCCGTGCGCAACATCGCCCGCGTTAAGCTGATCGGCCTGGATCAGATCAACGTTTTCGATCTGCTCAACGTCGATTGGGTGCTGATCACCGTTTCTGCCCTAGAGCAGCTCAAGGCCCGTTGGGGATCCGACGCTGCGCCGGCAGTTCTGGAGACTCCCTCTGAGGATGCACCTCAGGCCGACATAGCCGAAGATCAGGCCCTGCCCGGAGATGGGCCGGAAGATCAGGCCGTTCCAGAAAGCGAACACGAGGAAGCAGAGCAAACCCCAGCCCAACCTGAGGCCCAGGAAAACCAAGCTGCCCTCCAAGGACGTCCAGCAGATCCGCAGGGGCCAGAAGAGCAAACCGAAGAGCCCCAAGATCCAGCAGAAGAACTGGCTCAAGGAGCAGAGCCGTCAACGGTAGAAGAGGCCGAAGCAGCCCCAGCAGAGGAGGAAAGCGATGACTGAGAGCAAGCGGATCCTGGCCGACGTCCTGTTGCGCCCCGTCATCACCGAAAAGGCAACCGCCTTGATGGAGCAGCGCAAATATGTCTTTGAAGTGCTGCCCACCGCCACCAAGCCGCTCATCCGAGCTGCCGTCGAAGAAATGTTCCGCGTGCGAGTTACTTCCGTCAACACCCTGAAGCTCCCGCGCAAGCAACGGCGGGTGGGCCGCTTTGTGGGCTACCGCACCCGTCCCAAGCGAGCCATCGTGACCTTGGCGGAGGGAGATTCCATCACCCTCTTCCCGGACACCTGAACGCCCCTTTTGAGCTGTTGTCATCCCATCCCCCACCCCTACCCGAGCCATGGGCATTCGTACTCTCCGACCCTACACCCCCAGCACCCGTCACATGACGGTCTCTGACTTCGAGGAGCTGTCCCGTGACGAGAACGGCAAGCGGCCCAGACCGGAAAAGTCGCTGCTGCAATTTATTCACCGCAAGAAAGGGCGCAACAACCGTGGCGTCATCACCTGCCGGCACCGCGGTGGTGGCCACAAGCGGCTTTACCGCATCATCGACTTCCGTCGCGACAAGCGGGGGATCCCGGCGACCGTCAAAACTGTGGAGTACGATCCCAACCGTAGCGCCCACATCTGCCTGGTGGAATACGAAGACGGCGAGAAACGCTACATCCTCGCTCCCCGCAACCTACAGGTGGGATCCACCATCATGGCCGGGCCAGAGGCCCCCTTTGAGATCGGCAATGCCATGCCCCTGGAGCGGATCCCCTTGGGAACGGTGGTTCACAACGTGGAGCTGTATCCTGGTCGCGGCGGACAGATGGTTCGCGCTGCCGGGGCTGGCGCTCAAGTGGTGGCCAGAGAAGGCAAATATGTCTCCCTCAAGCTGCCCTCCGGCGAAGTCCGCATGATCCGCGGCGAGTGCTACGCCACCATCGGCCAACTGGGCAACGTTGACCACAACAACATCAGCCTGGGCAAGGCGGGTCGTAGCCGTTGGTTGGGGCGCCGTCCTAAGGTGCGTGGCTCGGTGATGAACCCTGTGGATCATCCCCATGGTGGCGGGGAAGGGCGAGCCCCCATAGGCCGCAGTACCCCTGTCACCCCTTGGGGCAAGCCCACCCTGGGGTACAAGACCCGCAAACGCAACAAGCCCAGCAACAAATTCATCGTGCGCGGTCGTCGTCGCGGGGGCCGTCGAGACAAGGGCGGAAGGGCTGCCCAATAGCCGTCTGGCCATGCGCTTCCTGAAGCTTCTTCGATGGTCATTGCTTGTCAAACAGTTGAGGTTCTTATGGGACGTTCGCTGAAAAAAGGCCCCTTTGTGGATGCCAAGCTGCTTCTCAAGGTGGAGAAGATGAACGAGCGCAACGAGAAGCACATGATCAAGACCTGGTCGCGGGCCAGCACCATCTTGCCGGTCATGATCGGCCACACCATCGCCGTTCACAACGGCAAGCAACACGTGCCCATCTACATCACCGATCAGATGGTGGGTCACAAGCTGGGGGAATTCGTTCCCACCCGTACCTTCCGCGGTCACGCGGGGAGCGACAAAAAAGCCGCTCGCCGTTGAGAGGAATAACGAACAGGAAAGTATCGAGTAGGCAAGGAGAGGGCCATGGCCGATTCATCCCCTGAGGTTAAAGCGGTAGCCCGCTATATCCGCATGTCCCCCTTTAAAGTGCGGCGGGTGTTGGATCAGATCCGTGGGCGCACCTATGCCGATGCCCTGATTCTTTTGGAGTTCATGCCCTACGCTGCCTGTGAGCCGGTTCGTAAGGTGCTGCGCTCGGCGGTGGCCAACGCAGAGCACAACAACGGCTTGGATCCCCGGGATCTGGTGATCAGCCAGGCCTATGCTGATCAGGGGCCCGTCCTGAAACGGTTTCGCCCCCGCGCCCAAGGGCGGGCCTACCCCATTCGCAAGCGCACCTGTCACATCACCATCGCCGTCCGGCCCATAGAGGAAGCTGAAGCGGCGACGGCCTCTTAACCTCCTGTATTTCTAGCCCTTTACCCTTCAACCGACACCACCATGGGACAGAAGATCCACCCCACCGGTTTCCGCCTCGGCGTGATTAAAGAACATCGCAGCCGCTGGTTTGCCGATCCAGCCCGCTACCCAGCCTTGTTACAGGAGGACGACCAGATTCGCACCTACCTGACCAAGCAACTGAGCAGTGCTGGTTTGGCCGATATCCAAATCGAGCGCAAAGCGGATCAAATTGACCTGGAGATCCGGGCTGCTCGCCCTGGGGTGGTCGTGGGTCGGGGCGGATCCAGCCTAGAGACTTTGCGCCAAGGTCTACAGAAAGAGCTGTCCGCGCTAGCGGGACAAAGCCCTGGTTCACGAGGTGGTGGCGAGCGAACCATTCGCATCAATGTAGTAGAGGTCACCCGTGCCGATGCCGAGGCGACCTTGTTGGCGGAAAACATTGCCCAACAGTTGGAACGGCGGATTGCCTTTCGCCGCATCGTGCGCCAGGTGATCCAACGGGCCCAGCGGGCAGGTGTACAAGGGATCAAAATCCAAATTGCCGGGCGTCTGAACGGGGCCGAGATTGCCCGCACCGAATGGACGCGGGAGGGGCGGATCCCTTTGCATACTTTGCGGGCCGACATCGACTACGCCGAGCACCTCGCCCACACCACTTTCGGCATCATCGGGGTCAAGGTCTGGGTCTTCAAAGGGGAAGTTCTGCCCGGGCAGGAACGCCACGAACAGAAGTTTCCCCTGCAACAGCCCAAACGTCGGCAGCAGCGGCGGCGGCCCACCTTTGAAGATCGCTCGGCTCAGGAGGCCTGAGGGCCAACACCGGAACGTCCAGGGATCCCTATCGCAGTTGACTTAAGGAACGGCCATGTTAAGCCCCAAACGCACCAAATACCGCAAGCAGCAGCGCGGGCGCATGAAAGGCAAAGCGACCCGTGGCAACCGCATCAACTTTGGGGAATACGGCCTTGTGGCCCTAGAACCCGCCTGGATTACAGCTCGACAGATCGAGGCCAGCCGTCGAGCCATGACCCGCTATGTTCGGCGGGGTGGCCAAATCTGGATTCGCATCTTTCCCGACAAGCCCGTTACTCAGCGAGCTGCTGAAACCCGCATGGGATCCGGCAAAGGCAACCCTGAGTACTGGGTTTGTGTCGTCAAGCCGGGCCGTATCCTCTTCGAAATGGGGGGAGTGGCAGAGCCCATCGCCCGCGAGGCCATGCGCCTTGCCGCCCAGAAGCTGCCCATTAAGGTCAAGTTTGTAACCAAAGCCGACTTTGAAAAGCCAGAGCCCGCCCAGGCAACGGCTTCAGAGGTGGCCACCAGCAGTGTATGAGGAGAGTTCAGCCATGCCCATGCCCAAAATTGCTGATGCCCGTGCTTTATCGGACGAAGAGCTGAGCAACGAAATCTACGCCGTCAAGAAAGAGCTGTTTGAGCTGCGTTTGCAGCAGGCCACGCGGCAGTTGAACCAGCCCCATCTCATCCGGCTGCGCAAACACAAGCTGGCGCAACTACTAACTGTGGAGGGAGAGCGTAAGCGGGGCAAACGCCCAACCCAGGAGGAGTAATGGCTGTTCGGGAGAAGATTGGCATTGTGGTCAGCAACAAGATGCAAAAAACGGTGGTTGTTGCTGTGGAAAATCGAGTTGCTCACCCGAAGTACGGCAAAATCGTCGTCAAGACCAAGAAGTTTAAGGCCCACGACGAGGAAAACCGCTGTCAAGAAGGGGATCTGGTGCGCATCACGGAAACCCGTCCCCTTAGCCGCACCAAGCGTTGGCAAGTTGCCGAAATCCTGAGGGAGGTGAAGAAACTATGATTCAGCAGCAAACTATGCTGACGGTGGCCGACAACACCGGTGCTCGCAAGATGATGTGTATTCGCGTGCTGGGCAGCAGTGGCCGTCGCTACGCCAGCTTGGGCGATGTGATCATTGGTGTCGTCAAGGATGCCCTGCCCAACATGCCCGTCAAAAAATCCGATGTTGTCAAGGCCGTTGTTATCCGCACCGTCGATACGGTACGTCGCCCTGACGGCATGTGCATCCGCTTCGACGACAATGCTGCCGTGATCATCAACAATGATGGCAATCCCCGTGGAACTCGTGTTTTCGGCCCTGTAGCCCGCGAGCTGCGGGAGAAAAACTTCACCAAGATCATCTCCCTGGCCCCGGAGGTACTCTGATGGTTCGCCCCCTCAAACCCAGCCAAATTCGGCGCTTAGTTCGGCGCCCCGGCATTCGCAAGCACCGCAACAGCCTGCGCTACAAAATGCGTATCAAGCAAGGGGATACCGTGCAGGTGATCTCCGGCGATGACAAAGGCAAAATCGGCGAGGTGCTGCG
>NZ_JANSIC010000031.1:5063-6691 GCF_047461955.1 Synechococcus sp. R55.7 | reverse complement strand
CTCGACTAGGCATTACATTCTTTTTTCCATCATTGGTTTGGCTCTGACCCAGCCCAGAGCCACAAGGAGAAGCCACCATGCCCCAGCGTCTGCAAATCCTCTACAACACCGTCATCGTCCCCAAGCTGCAAAAGGAGTTGGGCTACACCAACATCCACCAGGTGCCCCGCCTGGAGAAGATCGTGATCAACCGCGGCTTGGGGGAAGCTTCCCAAAATGCCAAGGCTCTGGAATCTTCCATTGCCGAGATCAGCGCCATCACCGGTCAGCGTCCGGTGATCACCCGCGCCAAAAAGGCAATTGCCAGCTTCAAGATTCGCAAGGGCATGCCGGTTGGCCTGATGGTAACCCTACGGCGGGAGCGCATGTATGCGTTTTTGGATCGCCTGATCAACATTGCTCTGCCCCGTATCCGTGACTTCCGCGGTGTCAGCCCCAAAGCCTTTGATGGACGAGGCAACTACACCCTCGGCATCCGCGAACAACTGATTTTTCCCGAAATCAACTATGACTCTGTAGATCAGTTGCGAGGTATGGATATTTCAATTGTGACCACTGCTAAAACCGACGAAGAGGGCCGTGCCCTGCTCAAAGCCTTTGGCATGCCCTTTGCCTCTTAGCTTTGCCCACCCTGAGTTTCCTTGATTGATCTTCCGAGGAGCACTGATGGCCCACACCAACGACACGATCGCCGATATGCTCACCCGCATTCGCAATGCCACCATGGCTCGGCACGAGTCGGTGGCAGTTCCGGCCACCCGCATGACCCGCAGCATCGCTCGCGTTCTTCATGAGGAAGGGTTCGTCAGCGAATGGAAGGAGGAGGGAGAAGGGATCCAAGCCCGGGTGGTGTTGCGATTGAAGTACAAGGGCAAAGGCCGCAACTGCAGGCCCATCATCAATGGTCTAAAGCGGGTGAGCCGACCCGGCCTGCGGGTTTACCGCAACCACAAAGAGCTGCCCCGAGTGCTGGGAGGAATTGGGATCGCCATCATCTCCACCTCCAACGGCATCATGACCGACCGGGAGGCTCGTAAGCAGGGCATTGGTGGTGAAGTCCTCTGTCTTGTCTACTAGACCTTAAGTTTTCTCTGGTCAGGAGTTTTTCCCATGTCCCGTATCGGTAGACGCCCCATCGCCCTTCCTGCCAAGGTGGAGATCCAGATCGACGGCCAACACATTGCAGTGAAAGGCCCGAAAGGTCAACTGTCCCGCAGTTTACCGCCCTTGATCACAGTCCAGCAAAACGCTCAGACGCTCACAGTCAGCCGTCTCAACGATTCTCGGCCTGCCCGCCAACTGCACGGCCTCTGCCGCACCTTGGTCGCCAACATGGTAGACGGAGTGTCCAAGGGATTTGAGCGGCGGCTGGAATTGGTGGGCGTGGGCTACCGGGCTGCCATCCAAGGCAGCAAGTTGGTTTTGAACGTCGGCTACAGTCACCCTGTGGAGATCCCCTTTCCCCCCGGCATCCAAATTGCCGTTGAGGGAAACAACATCATTGTTGTCTCAGGCACAGATAAAGAACTGGTGGGCAATACTGCCGCCCGTATCCGAGCCGTCCGGCCCCCAGAGCCCTACAAGGGGAAAGGGATCCGTTATCTAGGGGAACAAGTTCGCCGCAAGGC
>NZ_JANSIC010000031.1:0-4963 GCF_047461955.1 Synechococcus sp. R55.7 | reverse complement strand
CCTATGAAAACCAGCCGCAAAATCACCACCCAACGTCGTCATCGACGCATTCGCCGCAAGGTCTTTGGCACTGCCGAGCGGCCTCGCCTGGCCGTGTTTCGCTCCCATCGACACATCTACGCCCAGGTGATCGACGATGTAGCCCAGCATACCTTAACCTCCGCCTCCACCTTGGACACGGAGCTGCGCGAAAAATTCAAAGAAACCGGGACAGCCACTCAAGAAGCGGCTGCCTTGGTGGGCCGCTCAGTTGCTGAACGAGCCTTACAGATGGGCATTTCCCGCGTGGTTTTCGATCGGGGGGGCAAGCTCTATCACGGGCGCGTTCAGGCTTTGGCAGAAGCTGCCCGAGAAGCAGGGTTACAGTTCTAGCTACTGAGGACATAGCACATGGCTGAGCAGAGGGAACGTCGCAGAAGCAAAAAAAACCGCGAAGAGCAACCCACCGAGTGGCAAGAGCGGGTCATCCAGATTCGCCGCGTCACCAAGGTGGTCAAGGGCGGCAAGAAGTTGAGCTTCCGCGCTGTGGTGGTGGTCGGCAACGAGCGGGGCCAAGTCGGGGTTGGCGTGGGCAAAGCCAACGACGTGATCGGAGCAGTACGCAAGGGGGTTGTGGACGGTAAAAAGCACCTGATTGAGGTGCCCCTCACCAAAGGTTTGTCCGTACCCCATCCCATGCAGGGGGCAGGCGGCGGTGCCACTGTCTTGGTCATGCCAGCAGCTCCCGGCACAGGCGTCATCGCAGGGGGGGCAGTCCGCACCGTTCTGGAGCTGGCGGGTGTACGCAACAGCTTGGCCAAGCAACTGGGATCCAGCAACCCCCTCAACAATGCCCGTGCTACCATCGATGCGCTGCGGCGGATGCGTACCTTCAAGCAGGTGGCCCAAGACCGAGACATCGATGTGCGCCGCCTACTTGGCAAGTGATGGACAGGTATATCGAGCAAGTGAGCCAGAGGTAGCCATGCGACTGGAAGACATTCGGCCTCAAGCAGGTTCGACGCGGCGGCGGCGGCGCCTAGGTCGTGGCGTCTCTGCTGGACAGGGAGCCTCCTGTGGCAAGGGGATGCGGGGGCAAAAGGCCCGCAAGGGGGGCAGTACACGGCCCGGCTTTGAAGGGGGCCAGACTCCCCTCTACCGGCGTTTGCCCAAGCTTAAGCATTTCCCCCGCTACAGGCGGCGTCTGGAATACACCCTGGTCAACCTGCGCGCCTTGGCGGATCTGCCTGCCGGCAGCGAGGTCAGCCTGCAAAGCCTGATGGAACGAGGGATCGTCACCACCAACGATGGCCCGCTGAAGATCTTGGGGGATGGGGAAGTCAGCGTGCCCCTGACGATCAGGGCGGCGGCTATTACCGCTTCAGCCAAAGCCAAGATCGAGGCAGCCGGAGGTCGGGTGGAAATCTTGGGATCCTAAACCCCTTCTTCCTGCTCTGGCCGGCTTCTGCCGGGTGGCGCTGAGTTGCACTTTTTTGATTTTGCTTTGATTTTGCCGACTGCTCCACCAGCAGCGTAGAGTGGTAGATAGCTAACCTTGCCCTTTGCTCCCGCGAGATTCTCTTCCCTATGGTTGACACACGAGGTTCCGCCCCCTCTGCCCAAGAGACCTTTATGCAGATGGCTATGGCCTCTGGCCTGCGCAGCCGTCTGTTTCTCACCTTGGGCTTGCTGCTGTTGGTCAGACTGGGCATTTACATCCCCATTCCCAGTATCGATCGGGCCCGCTTTGCTGCCGAAGCTGCCAATAGTCCTGTGTTTGGCCTGCTGGATGTCTTCTCCGGCGGAGGGATTTCTGCTTTGGGGATCTTTGCCCTTGGGATCCTGCCCTTCATCAATGCCTCGATCATCATGCAGTTGCTGGTCTCGGCCATTCCAGCCTTGGAGAACCTGCAGAAAAACGAGGGAGAACAGGGGCGGCGGCAGATTTCTCAATACACCCGCTATGTCACCTTGGGCTGGGCCATCATCCAGGGCATTGGCATTTCCTTTTGGGTGCGGGAGTTTGCCAGTACCACCAATGAGTTGGCCTTCATGGCCTCCACCACCTTGGCTCTGGCGGCAGGATCCATGTTTGTGATGTGGCTGGGAGAGATGATCACGGAGAAGGGGGTGGGAAGTGGCCCTTCGCTCTTGATCTTCGTCAACATTGTTGCCACTCTGCCCCGTGCCCTCGGACAGACTATTAGCCTGGCCCGTGCCGATAGCAGCACCATCGGTGGCATCTTGCTGTTGCTGGCAATCTTTTTGGTCACCATTGTCGGCATTGTCTTTGTCCAAGAAGGCAGCCGCAAGATCCCTATCGTCTACGCCAAGCGCCAGGTGGGCAACAAGCTGTTCCGCGAGCAGAAAAGCTATCTGCCCCTGAGGCTAAACCAAGGGGGGGTGATGCCGATCATCTTTGCCTACTCGGTGATGTCCCTGCCTCTGGCCCTGGCCCAGTACACCCAAAACCTGACTTTGGTGCAAGTGGCCAACTTCCTATCCCCCACCTCCTGGTTCTACATTCCCTTCTATTTCGTGCTGATCCTCTTTTTCAGCTACTTCTACACCTCTTTGCTCATCAACCCGGTGGATCTGGCTCAGAACTTGAAGAAGATGGGGGCCAGCATTCCAGGGGTACGCCCGGGCAAGGCCACTGCCGAGTATGTCGAAGGGATCCTCAACCGCCTGACGCTGCTGGGGGCTTTGTTCCTGTGCGCGGTGGCCATCATCCCGACGACGGTGGAACGGGCAACCGGCATCACCACTTTCCAAGGTTTGGGGGCGACCTCGCTGCTGATTTTGGTGGGGGTGGCGATTGAGACCTCCAAGCAGATCCAGACTTATGTCATCTCACAACGCTACGAAGGGATGGTCAAACAGTAGTGCCGAGGTTGATCTTTCTGGGGCCGCCGGGGGCGGGCAAAGGTACACAGGCGGAGCGGCTGGCGGCCATCTACCACACGCCCAAAATTTCCACGGGCGATCTGTTGCGGGCCGAGGTGAAAGCCCAAACGCCCCTGGGGTGCCAGGCCAAGGTTTACATGGATGCGGGAGAGCTGGTGCCCGACGAGGTGCTGATCGGAATGGTGAAGGGGCAGTTGCAGCAATCTCCAGAGCAGGGCTGGATCCTAGATGGATTTCCTCGCACCTTAGCCCAGGCAGAAGCCTTGGAAGAGCTGCTGCAAGAGCTGGGCCAAGATTATGACTACGTCCTCAACTTGGAGGTGCCGGATGAGGTGGTGGTGGCCCGGCTGCTGGCCCGTGGCCAGGAACAGGGGCGCAGCGATGATGCGGATCGGTCGGTGATTCTCAAGCGTCTGGAGGTCTATCGGCAGCAGACGGCTCCCCTAATTGATTTTTATGAGGCCAAGGGGCGCTTGCAACGGGTCAACGGCAACCAGCCAGTGGAATCCGTACAGGAACATCTGCAGGCTCTTTTGGAAGGCTTCAGGAGGACGGCGTGATCAGAGCAGGAGCTGGAAATCCCTCCCAGCGGCGGGGCATGCAGCTTATTGAGATCAAATCTCGCCGCGAAGTGGAGAAAATGCGGCGGGCCGGTCGGGTGGTGGCCCAAGTATTGCAGGAGATCGCGGAGCGCCTAGAGCCGGGCTGGACTACGGCAGATATCGATACCTATGCTGAGAGACGGGTGGCCCAACTCAATGCTTTGCCCAGTTTCAAGGGCTACTACGGCTTTCCCGCCTGCGTTTGTGTCAGTGTCAACCATGAGGTGGTGCACGGGATCCCCAGTCCCCGTAAAGTGGTGCAGCCGGGAGATGTGGTCAAGGTGGATTTTGGTGCCATCGTCGAGGGCTGGCATGCGGATTCCTGTATCACCATCGGCCTGGAACCCCTGAGCGACGCAGCTCGGGATCTGATCGATACTGCGGCCAAAGCCCTGCAGACGGGCATCGACTGTGTGCGCCACGGCGTTTGGCTTCAGGATGTCTCGGGTGCCATTGAAGATTACATCGAGGGGCGGGGCTATTCTGTGGTGAAGCAGTATGTTGGTCACGGGGTGGGGCGCAACCTGCACGAGGAGCCGCAGTTTCCCAACTATCGCACCCGCGATCTGCCCAATCCCAAGCTGCGCTCCGGCATGACAGTGGCCATTGAGCCGATGGTGAATGCGGGGGGAGAGGCAACCCGAGTGTTGCCAGACCAATGGACGGTGGTCACAGTAGATGGCTCTTGGTCAGCTCAGTTTGAGCACACGGTCTTGGTCACCGAGTCTGGAGCAGAAATTTTGACCGATCGCACGCCTTTTCAGTCCTAAGGGATCCCCTGATGAAGGACTGCAACGGTTAGGATAGAAGAGGTGGAGCATATTTTCATTTCTTAACAGCGCGTGTCGTCGCGGCTGTGGATTGTTCTGTTGTTTGTTATGTCGTTTTTGGGAGGGCTCATTGTCTAAGGAAGATGCCATTGAAATGGAGGGGGTTGTTACGGAATCCCTGCCCAACGCCATGTTCCGAGTGGATCTGGACAACGGCTTCAACGTGCTCGCTCATATCTCCGGCAAAATTCGCCGCAACTACATCAAGATCTTGCCCGGCGACCGGGTCAAGGTGGAGCTGAGCCCCTATGACCTCAACAAAGGGCGCATCACCTACCGCCTTAAGAAAAAGTAGGTTCCCTAGCTGGGCTGCTGAGGATGAAAGAGCTGAGCCAAGTTCTCAAGATCGGGCTCTGGACTACTGTCGGCGGGTTGGGTGCTCTAGCCGTTTTCAACGCTTGGATCTCTTCCCAAACTCAGCCTCTGCAGAGCCTGCTGCCGGGAGAGGAAAGGCATCACTTCTGGCGCGGCCATCGCCTGTTTTACAAGGTCATGGGATCCGGCCAGCCGTTGTTGTTGTTGCACGGCATTGGGGCAGGCTCCTCCAGCTATGAGTTTCGTGCCATTATGGCGGAGCTGGGGCAGCACCATCAAGTCTATGCTCTGGATTTGTTGGGGTGGGGCAACTCAGAACGTCCAGATTTG